>NZ_JAKZEQ010000007.1:0-107916 GCF_022549155.1 Lactiplantibacillus sp. ME-2 | reverse complement strand
AGTTTAGCATCGTCGGCAGCCGCCATAAATGCGCCTAGCGCGGTAAGTTCGGCAATATCGGTAGGCCCCACGGAAGTATTTGAGCCCACTGACCCAAGCTTAGCAGCGTCGGCGGCCGCCATAAATGCGCCTAGCGCGGTAAGCTCGGCAGTATCGGCAGGCCCCACGGAAGTATTTGAGCCCACTGACCCAAGTTTAGCAGCGTCGGCGGCCGCCATAAATGCGCCTAGCGCGGTAAGTTTGGCAGTATCGGCAGGGCCGACAGAAGTGTTTGAACCAACTGATCCCGCGCTTGCTGAATCTGCTGCAACTGTTAATGCGGCTGCTGATCATGATAAAATAGAATCTGCTGCGACTAGTGCGACACCCAAGTCAGCACATGGGCTAGGACTATCCTTAGGGGATATTATGACCGCTGAGCACGATGCCCAGGCGGACTTAGCGTTATTTAAGGATCAGCCAACAACGGCGGCTTCTGCAGCACCACAGTCAAGTACTGCGCAGACTCGTTCACACGTTAACGAAGAACCTTATCAACCGGTTGGCATGCGGCCAACTAGCACAAGTCCTGCTGTGACGTCGGCAACGGCCACGCCAGTCAGCGTTGTGGCATCATCCACGGTCCCTTCACAAGAAAGTGGGGAAGCGACTAGTGTGACTATGGCACCGTCACAGGCGGCTACTTCTGCAGTTACAACTAGTCCCGCTTTGTCAGAGACATCTGCAGTGGCTTCACAACCTGAGTTAGTTCATAGTGGCGGTTCAGCGGCCCCCGTCCTTGAGGATAAAGAATTAGCGGCTTATCATTTGCCACCGCTGAATCTGTTGAAAGCACCGATCGTGGCCAATGAATCTGAGATGGATGATTGGATCGAGCAGAAGGCCAGTGCGTTAGATGAATCTCTGGACGCATTTGGTGTCAATGCCAACGTTGTCGATTGGACGATTGGACCAACCGTGACTCAGTTCCAAGTAAAACCTGCTCGTGGCGTCAAGGTCAGCAAGATTACCAACTTAAATGATGATTTGAAATTGGCCTTGGCTGCAAAAGATATTCGAATTGAAGCGCCGATCCCTGGCCGTAATACGATTGGGATTGAAATTCCAAATGCGAAATCGCGGCCGGTGATGCTGTCTGAAGTTTTAGATTCTGACAAATTCCGCGACAGTAAGTCACCATTGACGGTCGCACTCGGTGTCGATTTATTCGGGCAACCACAAGTCACTGACCTGCGGAAGATGCCGCACGGTTTGATTGCGGGGGCTACGGGTTCTGGAAAATCAGTCTTCATCAATAGTATCTTGGTTTCGATTCTGTACAAAGCGAACCCACAACAAGTTAAATTGTTGTTAATTGATCCGAAGGCCGTAGAACTAGCACCATACAACGAGATTCCACATTTATTAGCACCCGTGATTTCAGAACCCAAAGCCGCTTCGGCAGCGCTGAAATGGGTCGTTGATGAAATGGACAACCGGTATGATAAACTTGCCGCTGGTGGTGCCCGGAACATTGAGCAATTCAACAAACTGGCCGACGAACATGACGAGCCGGCTCTAAAAATGCCGTATATCGTGATTGTAATCGACGAATTAGCTGATTTGATGATGGTTGCTTCTAGTGAGGTCCAGGATTACATTGCCCGAATCACCCAGAAAGCCCGTGCGGCAGGGATTCATTTATTAGTTGCGACTCAGCGGCCAAGTGTTGATGTGGTCACTGGTTTGATCAAGAATAATATCCCAACGCGGGTGGCCTTCATGGTTGCCAGCCAGATCGATTCGCGGACGATTCTGGACGCGAGTGGGGCGGAACGTCTGTTGGGACGCGGTGATATGTTGTATCTTGGCAACGGTCAACCCGCACCGATTCGGTTGCAGGGGACGTTCGTGGACAGTGAGATCGACAGTATCACTCAGTTTGTCCGTGATCAGGCAGCACCGCACTATGAATTTCAACCAGACAGCCTAGTGAAGCACGAGGAAGCAGCACGCAATGAAGATGACTTGATGCCTGAAGCATTGGCTTACATTGCTGATGAAGATACCATGTCGACATCGAAGTTGCAACGAAACTTCTCGATTGGCTATAATCGGGCGGCCAATATTATTGATGATTTGGAAAGTCGCGGCTACGTTTCAGCAGCTAAGGGTTCCAAACCACGAGATGTTTATTTCACAGCGGCAGATTTAACTAAATTACAAGCCAATTCATAATTAAAAATAAAGCGATTCACCTCATGATTGATGAATTGTGAATATGGGAGATTATTAGCATAATGGATAAAGCAACGGTTTATTATTTTGTTGGGATCAAGGGCTCTGGGATGAGCTCACTAGCCTTGATTTTACATGACAAGGGTTACCAAGTTGAAGGCTCAGATATTGAACAATATACGTTTACGCAAAAAGGTCTAGCTGCAGCTGGCATTAAGATGCTACCGTTTTCCGAAGATAACATTCGCGAAGGCCTCACAGTGATTGCGGGGAACTCATTTACTGATGACCATCCTGAAATCAAAAAGGCGCGTGAAATGGGGTTGCCCGTTTATCGCTATCATGAATTTCTTGGAAAATTAATGGAAGGCTTCACGAGTATTGGTGTGGCCGGGACTCACGGGAAGACGTCGACAACTGGTTTGTTGTCCCACGTTTTGAGTCATATCGCTCCCACCAGTTACTTGATTGGTGATGGGACCGGTAAAGGCACCCCTAACGCGCGTTTCTTCGTTTTTGAAGCGGATGAATATCGGCGGCACTTCGTTGCTTACCATCCCGATTATGCCATCATGACGAACGTTGACTTTGACCATCCTGATTACTACAAGGATTTAGCTGACGTTCAATCCGCTTTCCAACAATTTGGCAATCAAGTGAAGAAGGGCATCTTTGCTTGGGGTGACGATGAAAGTTTACGACACCTCGATGTTGATACCCCAATTTACTATTACGGGACGAATGACCGTGACGACTTTCAAGCGGTTAATATCAAACGAACGACTAAGGGGTCTTCATTTGAAGTGAAGTATCACGATGAATCGTTAGGGGAATTTGAAATCCCATTGTTTGGTGAACACAATGTCTTAAACAGCACGGCTGTCATTGCGGTTTCTTACTTTGAAAAGGTGAACTTTGACGAAATTCGGCGGGAACTCCTCGACTTTAGTGGAGTTAAACGACGTTTCTCAGAACATCAAGTTGGCGATATGGTCATGATCGACGACTACGCACATCATCCATCAGAAATTAAAGCAACATTGGATGCTGCACGCCAAAAGTATCCGGATAAGGAAATCTTGGCCGTATTCCAACCACATACGTTCTCACGGACGAAAGCATTGATGGATGGCTTTGCAGCCAGCTTAAGCAAGGCAGATCACGTCTTTTTGACCAATATCTTCAGTTCTGCCCGTGAAAAATCTGGTGATGTTTCCTCCAAAGACTTAGCTACTAAGTTACCCAATGGTGGTGAAATTATCACGACCGATGACATGTCTGCTTTAACGGCTTACCACAATGCCGTCGCTGTCTTTATGGGTGCTGGTGACATTCAAAAGTACGAAAAAATTTATGAAGACCAAATGAAATAATTTTTAAAAAAGCGGCCCCAGCAGGGCCGCTTTTTTAGTCTGTCTTTAAATTGATTTAGCGTAAACCGGCGTTAGCATCCAAGATGAAACCCTATGAGAGATGTTAGATTATTGCTAGACAACAGTTGTGCGACCTATTTTGACCTTACAAGTTTTAATGGAACTTATGCAGTCGATAAATAAAGCACCAATGAGGATAATTCACTAGAATCTCCGTCATTGGTGTTTTATTAGTGTGTATGATTTCTAGGGATTAAACACGTGGTTAGTGAGGCAGGTGCAGTAGTCTTAGTTTTGTTGCTTCTGGGCTTTGTTTAACATTTTCTTAGCTTCACAATCATAGTCGCAGGCCGCACATTTGCCCTTTTTAGCACGTTTGACCACGCGATAAATCTGATAGCCAGCAGCCCCAATAATTAGTGCGATAATTAAGAAATTAACGAATAATGCCATGTGAATCAAACTCCTTTCAGATAAATAATTGACCAACTTGGTAAATGACGAAGGCCAAGGTGTAAGCAATGACCAAACTCGAGCAGACGGCGTAAACAGCCCACTTGGTCGATCCAGTCTCGGACTTGATGGTCCCAATCGTGGCGAAGCACGGGACATATAGCAAGATGAAGACGAGCATCGCGTATGCGGATAACGGTGTGAAAAAGCGCCCCATCATGGCAATCAAGCCGGCCTGATTTGCGCTGTGGAACATTACCATCATACTAGAGCTGATGACTTCTTTGGCTAGAATCCCAGTAAAGAGGGCTGAGATAACTTGCCAAGCAGTCACACCGAGTGGCGCGAACAGCGGTAATAGTGTTTTGCCAAGTGTCGCGGCAAAGCTGTTGTCGATGTCGCTGACTAAGCCGCTAGTGCCGAATGAGGAAAGTAACCAAATCAAGACCGTACCGGCAAAAATGATAGTACCTGCCTTTTTGATGAACCCTTTACCCTTATCCCAGGTGCCACGCCAAATAATGTCAGCCCGGGGAATATGATACTGTGGTAACTCAACGATGAAGACGGAACTATCATCGACGTTGAAAATCAGTTGATAAAATTTAGCCATACCGAGGGCGACCGCAATGCCAAGAAAGTAAATCGACAAGACAATTAGGGCCTGATTTTTCGGGAAAAAAGCGGCCACAAATAGGCTGTAGATTGGCAGACGGGCGGAGCAACTCATAAATGGGGAAATCAGCGTTGTAATTAAGCGTTCTTTAGGTTGTTCAATTGTCCGGGCGGCCATAATACCAGTGACGTTGCATCCAAATCCAATAATTAGGGGGATAAATGCCTTCCCGTTGAGTCCAATCATCTGCATCAAGCGGTCCGTAACTAGTGCTGCTCGTGCCATGTAACCTGAATCTTCCAAGATTGAAATACAGGCAAACAAGACAAAAATTTGGGGAATAAAGACGAGCACGCCACCGACCCCTGCAATTAGGCCGTTAACAATCAGTGAGCGCAAGACCGGGATGGCTCCAGCCATGGTCAACCAGTGACTCACGGTGGTGGATAGTGGTCCGGAGACGAAGTTATCTAACAAATCTGACAGGGGCGTGCCGACCCAATCAAAGGATAATTTGAACATCAAGTAGAAGATTCCCACGAAGACGGGTAGCCCTAAGAACGGATTGGTGACCCACTTGTCGATTTTAGCAGTCATCTCGACGTGGCTGGTGCTTGCCAAGTTTTGACTAGCGCTGGCTAAGGTTTGCTCAATAAAATCTAGTCGGGTTTGGAAGATCTGCTCGTCGAATTTTTGAGCGTCGTAATAAGCGACTTGACTAGTGAGTGGTGTCAATCCCATGTGTTTCGCGTAGGCTCGAATTGGCTTATTTTGATTAATAAATTGAATCGTCAGCCACCGTGCGAAGTCTGCTGTCAAATCAAATTTTTTGATGAGCTGTTGGCTAGCCTGACGAATGGCTTGCTCAATCATGAAAGGATAGTTGAGTTTGAGCGGTGTCGCGGCCGGATGGGGACCTGCCAATAAGTCTTCGCGTAGTTGATGCAGCCCTTCTTTATTGCGGGCGTTAGTCGCTTTGATCTGACAACCAAGTTGTTCAGCTAGCGTGTCAAAATCATAATAATGGCCCGTCCGTTTGAGGTCATCAATCATGTTGAGTGCGATAATCACCGGTGCGCCAAATTCCAACACTTCGATCGACAGTAGTAAGTTACGCTTGAGCTGACTCGCGTTGGTCACGTTCAGAATTAGATCAGGGTGGTTATGTAGCAGATAGTTGGTGACGACTGCTTCATCTTTGGTGATTGGATTAAGTGAATAGACTCCGGGTAAATCGACCATTTCAACTTCAGAGTACCGAATCCGGCCCATCTTCTTCTCAACGGTCACGCCGGTCCAGTTACCGACGTACGCGTATTTATCCGTCAGTTCATTGAATAGCGTGGTCTTACCAGTATTGGGATTTCCGAGCAATGCAACCGTCGTCATCTTAATGGCCTCCAATCAACGTTTGAAATACGGTGTACCGAATCCCAATCCGTTGTTGATCAATCTGAACAATTACTGGTCCGTGAAACGGATAGTAGCGGACAACGGCCAGCGGACTGCCGACATGTAGCCCTAAGCTGTGCAATCGTTGAACGGTCTGATTATCCAAACCTGTGAATTGTTGAATATGTAATTGTGATGTATTAGTAACGGATTGACTTAGCATAAGGCTCAGTCCTTTCTGAATATTCCAATAGTGAATAATTCATCAAAAATATTATACCTACATCATAGCATGAAAGGGCTTTTATTAATATGGGGAAAAGCCTTATTTTCTTTTGAAATGAAAACGGTTATACTCTAAGTATAGAATACAAAAAGGCCGATGTTACGCTATTTTTGTTGAAGCCGTTGACTAATCATTATATACGGAAGGAATAACGGCTTGGGTAATAAATTCAATTGTTGGAGGATGATTTAAATGGCAACCTTGGAAGTTAAAGATTTACACGTTGAAGTGACGGATGATGAGCAAAAAAAGTCTCGTGAGATTTTAAAAGGCGTCAATTTATCTATGAAAACTGGTGAAATTCATGCCATTATGGGACCAAATGGGACTGGTAAGTCCACTTTATCACAAACTATTATGGGCCAACCGGCTTATCACGTTACTCAGGGTGATATCTTGTTGAACGGCGAAAGTATCGTAAACATGCCAGTTGATGAACGTGCACGTAAGGGACTCTTCCTCGGCATGCAGTATCCAGCTGAAATTCAAGGGGTCACCAACGCTGAATTTTTACGGGCAGCAATGAACGCACGTCGACCAGCTGATGATCAAATCTCAGTGATGGCCTTTCTTAAAGAACTCGACAAGAACTTGGCACTACTTAATATGAGCGAATCCATGACGGAACGTTACCTAAACGAAGGTTTCTCCGGTGGTGAAAAGAAGCGTAACGAAATTTTGCAATTATTGATGATCAAGCCATCATTCGCCTTATTAGACGAAATTGATTCCGGGCTTGATATCGATGCGTTACAAGTGGTTTCTAAGGGTGTTAATTCGATGCGGGGCGATAATTTCGGCTCATTGATTATCACGCATTATCAACGGCTGTTAAACTACATTGTGCCCGATGTCGTTCACGTGATGATGGGTGGTCGAATCGTGAAGACTGGTAACGCCGACTTAGCAAAGACCCTTGAAAAAGAAGGTTATGCTGGTTTACGTGACGATTTGAACATTGATGTCAAACTTGTTGATGACGAAGATTAGGGGGTGGCAGTAATGGAAGCAACTGCTGATTATGAAACTATCAAAACAACGCTAGCTGCGGCTGCTAACGAACATGGTGAACCGCACTGGCTCGTTGAACGCCGTTTAGCGGCTTTAGATGCGATGCAAGGCCTAGCGGTTCCCAAAGCTGATCGCTTTAGTATTCGCGACTGGCCACTGACGCCCACCGACCAACCACTAAAGTTCAGTCGTTCGGATCGAACTTTAGCAACTGATGTAACGGCCGAAGCTGGTCATATCCAAATCGTACAAGTTGGGCAGACAACGGTGACCGTCAATTTGCCTGATGAACTAGATGATCAGGGTGTCATTTTGACCGATATGTTCACGGCTTTTCGCGAACATCCACAGCTAACTGAAAAACATTTTATGGGCAAAGTCGTCAAAACTGACGAGGACCGGTTGACCAGCTACCATACCGCGTTTTTGAACGCCGGGGTCTTCCTATATGTTCCTAAAGGGGTTACTGTCAAAGAACCAATTGAGATCACCACGATTCAGGATAGTACCCGAGTGCAACCGTTAATTAGTCACGTCTTGATTGTGGCTGAACAAGACAGTCATTTCGCAGTAACTCAGCACCTGACAACGAAGGATGACGTCGATAATATCGCCAACTGTGTTGTAGAAATTTTGGCACGGGCTGACAGTGAAGTGCATTTTTCAGCGTTCGATGAACTCGGGGCCAACACGACTGCTTATTTGAATCGGCGGGCCGCGATCAGTCGGGGAGCCAAAGTCGATTGGGCTATCGGGATGATGAATAACGGTAACACTTTCGGGGACTTTGACTCGGAACTGATCGGTGAGGGCGCCAAATCCGATGCCAAGGTCATCACAGTGACGACCAAGGCCCAGGATGTCTGTGTTAATACGCGGGTCACTAACCGTGGTAAGAAGACTGACGGCAATATCGTACAACGTGGGGTCATTATGGAAAAGTCTAACCTGATTTTTAACGGAATCGGTCACATTATTCACGGGGCCTCCGGTGCACATGCTGAACAGGAAAATCGGGTTTTGATGATGTCTGATGATGCCCATGGTGACGCGAACCCGATTCTATTGATCGATGAAAATGACGTGTTAGCTGGACATGCAGCAAGTGTTGGTCAAATTGATCAAAATCAAATGTACTATTTGATGAGTCGCGGGATTGATAAACCACAGGCCCAACGGTTGGTTATTCGGGGCTTCTTAAGTACCGTGATTGGTGCGATCCCATCGAAGACTGTCCGGACTCGCTTAACGAACACGATTGAAAGGAAGCTTGAAGATGGCATCCAATTTTGAGTCGTTACGGTCAGATTTTCCCATTCTAAACCAACAAGTGAATGATGAACGACTTGTCTACCTGGATAATGCGGCGACTGCGCAGCGCCCCAACCAAGTCGTGGATGCGCTCGTTCACTTTTATCAACACGATAATGCCAATGTTCATCGCGGTGTGCACACCTTAGCAGAGCGGGCCACTAGTCAATACGAAGCTGCGCGCGCCAAGGTGCAACGGTTCATCAATGCTGCAAAAACGGATGAAATCGTCTTCACCAAAGGGACGACGGATAGTCTCAATCTGATTGCCAGTACTTATGGCGAAGCCAATATTCAAGCGGGTGATGAGATCGTCATTTCCATTATGGAGCACCATAGTAATTTAATTCCGTGGCAACAGTTAGCATTGCGTAAGCACGCCACCTTGAAATATATTGAGTTAACGGCGACTGGTGAATTGGACATGGCCGATGCTGCCAACAAGATTACGGATCGAACAAAAATCGTTTCAGTGACCCATGCTAGTAATGTATTGGGAACGGTCAATCCAATCAAGGCGTTAGCACGATTGGCGCATCAACACGGTGCCCTGATGATTGCGGATGGGGCGCAAGCAGCCCCTCATATGCCGGTCGATGTCCAGGCACTCGATGTTGATTTTTACGCATTTTCGGGGCATAAAATGCTGGGACCAACCGGCATTGGCGTTCTATATGGTCGTGAGAATTTATTAGCTACGATGCCACCGTATCAATTTGGTGGTGAGATGATTGGCTTTGTTCACCGTGATGACAGTACCTGGGCGGAACTACCGTGGAAGTTTGAAGCGGGCACTCAGAACATTGCCGGTGCGATCGGCTTGGGCGCGGCGGTTGATTATTTGACGCAACTCGGTATGGATCAAGTTCAGCAACACGAACAGCAATTAGTCAATTACTTATTGCCTAAGTTGATTGCAATGCCTGGTGTCACGGTCTACGGTCCCCAAGATCCCCAACATCATACGGGCGTCATCGCCTTTAATATCGACGGTTTGCACCCGCACGACGCGGCTACCGCGTTGGATATGGAAGGTGTCGCCGTTCGCGCGGGTCATCACTGTGCACAACCCCTGATGGCAGCGCTCGGCTTAGTAGCAACTGCACGGGCTAGTTTTTACATTTACAATACACAAGCGGACGCTGATCAATTATTAACGTCACTCCAAGCAACAAAGGAGTTTTTCGAACATGGGACTGTCTAAATTAAGTGGCTTATATCGCGAAGTGATTTTAGATCATGGTGATCATCCGCATCATAAAAATGCGTTGCCAAACGCAACACATGCCATTACGTTGAAAAATCCAACTTGTGGCGACGTCATCAATTTGGCTATTCAATTGGATGCGCATGATCAAATCGAAGATATTGGATTTACGGGTGAGGGCTGTACCATCAGTCAAGCATCGGCCAGTATGATGACGGATGCGGTGATGGGTAAGTCGAAAGAACAGGCATTGGCAATGGCTAAGACATTTTCGGATATGGCGATTGGCAAGCAACACCCGCAGGCCGATATGGATGCCTTAGAAGACGCCGCAATTTTATCGAATATTATGCAATTTCCGGCACGAATCAAATGTGCCACGCTAGCTTGGTGGGCTTTGCAACGGGCATTGCTTGCTGAAAATGGCAATGAGGAGGAATCAGAAGTATGAGTGAAGTACCTGACGTGGTCAAAAATGACCGTGATTATGAATATGGATTTCATGACGATGTCAAACCAGCATATTCAACTGGGCGAGGATTAACGGAAGCCACGGTGCGCGAAATTTCCGCGGCAAAACATGAGCCACAATGGATGTTGGATTATCGGTTAAATGCCTATCATGAGTATTTAAAGATGCCGATGCCTAAGTTTGGCCCGGATCTCACGAAACTCGACTTGAAGGACATGCTGTATTATCAGAAGATGACCGATAAAAAGTTCCGTGACTGGAAAGAAGTCCCAGCTGACTTGAAGCGGACGTTCGACCGGTTAGGTGTGCCTGAAGCTGAACGGAAATACTTAGCCGGTTCATCGGCGCAGTATGAATCTGAAGTCGTTTATCACAATATGCGTAAAGATTTTGAAAAGTTAGGTATTATTTTTACCGATACCGATACGGCGCTTCACGATTATCCAGAACTGTTCAAGAAGTGGTTTGGGAAACTCGTCAAACCAACCGATAACAAGTTTGCGGCTTTAAACGCGGCGGTCTGGTCAGGTGGGTCCTTCATTTATGTGCCTAAGGGTGTCCAGACGAAGACGCCAATTCAGTCATATTTCCGGTTAAATGCTGAAAACTCGGGTCAGTTTGAGCGGACTTTGATTATCGTGGAAGATGGTGCCAGTGTCGACTATGTCGAAGGGTGTACGGCCCCTAATTATTCTTCAGATAGTTTGCACGCGGCCGTTGTTGAAGTCAATGTTGAGCCCAACGCTTACTGCCGTTATACAACGATTCAAAACTGGTCTGACAATGTTTATAGCCTGGAAACTAAGCGAGCTGCAGCGGCCGAAAATGCCACGATGGAATGGGTCGATGGGAATTTAGGTTCGAAGGTTACGATGAAGTACCCAAGCGTTTATTTGAATGGGGAAGGTGCCCGCGGGACCATGTTATCGATCGCGGTTGCCAGCAATGGCATCCACCAAGATTCTGGTGCTCGGATGATTCATAATGCTAAGAATACCTCCAGTTCGATTGTTTCGAAGTCCATCGCTAAGACTGGTGGTGCGACTGATTACCGTGGAACCGTGCGTTTTGCCAAGCATTCAGACGGTTCCAAAGCGCATGTTGAGTGTGATACGATCATCATGGATGACCAGTCGTCTTCCAACACGATTCCGTATAATGAAATCGACAGTGCTAACGTCGCGATGGAACACGAAGCTAAGGTGTCCAAAATATCAGAAGAACAGCTCTACTACTTGATGAGCCGAGGAATTTCAGAAGCTAAGGCAACCGAAATGATTATCATGGGATTCGTAGAACCATTTACGAAGCAATTACCGATGGAATATGCTGTTGAATTAAACCGGTTAATCAGCTTTGAGATGGAAGGTTCAATCGGGTAGTAAGGGGTCAAGTGAGATGAAAAAGACACGACGCATCTTATTAGGATTAGCGCTCATCATCGGGTTAAGCGTTGGGGCCGGTTGCCGTTCGACTGCTAGTAAGTCTAAAACGGCCAATGCGTCCCAGTCGGCGACGACTAGGACGGTAACAGATATGGCTGGCACTAAGGTCAAAATACCGACAAAAGTGACGCGGGTTGCTGATCTCTGGCACGCTAATAATCAGGTCGTCTTGTTATTAGGCGGCCAGAAAAAGTTGGTGGCTACCACGCAGATGATCAAGCAGTCACCGTGGTTCAAGACGATTGATCCCGGAATCAGCAGAGTAACTGCGCCGTTTGCGGGTGATGACCTTCAGACAGAAGAATTGTTGAAAGCCAAGCCGGACGTTGTGATTGCAGCGGATACTGCTCAGGTCAAACAGGCGCGGAAAGCGAAGATCCCAACCATTAATGCAATGTATCAGACTTTTGCAGGCTTACGGCAATCCGTGAACTTAACTGCTCAAGTCTTGGGTGGTACAGCACCAAAGATTGCAAAAGCTTATCAAAAAACGCTGACAACCAACCTTAATGACGTTAAGAACCGGCTCAAAGATGCGACGTTCAAGCCTAAAGTGCTGCATTTCGTGAACGCCACGAATTTAAATCAAGTGGACGGTACTGGGACGATCGTGAACGAGTGGATCAAAGCAGCCGGTGGTCAAAACGCTTTGAAGCAAAAGGGCAATATGATCTCGGTCACGACCGAAACATTGGCTAAGTCCGATCCTGATGTCATTATTGTTGGGAGCGCAACGACGGCTGAAGCCAGAGCGGCATTGAAGAAGAACGCCGTCTTGAGCAAATTGACCGCTGTCAAAAAGAATCGGGTGTACGGTAACCCTCAGGGAACGTTCCCCTGGGATCGCTACAGTGCTGAGGAAGCTTTACAGGTGTTGTGGGCAGCTAAAAAATTACACCCGGATCAGTTCCAAGATTTGAATATGGTCGCGAAAACCAAAGCTTTCTATCAGCAGTTTTATCATTATCAGTTAAGTACGGCGCAAGCTAACCGGTTATTGAATGGTGCCTCGTCGCCTAAATAACTGCTGGTTAAACTGGTCAGCGTGCACGTTTAAAAAGCTAGTCGAGAAATTATTATTAATTTCTCGACTAGCTTTTTTGGTGTGGACGCTGATGCTGCCATGGTTTGTGATGACGGCTAAAACTCGCAAATCGTGCGGCCCAGTTCTGGGACGTATAGTAGTCGGAGTTTTGTTTGGTAAGTGGCTCGTAAGCGTGGTTCGGTCAGCAGCTCGATGCCACCGTAATCGAAGTGTCCGCTGGCACCGAATAACCCGACTCGCTGTTTTAAAATTAGTGCGTGGTTTGGGTTATGCGTGGTTAAAATGACCGCAATATTCTGGCCTGCGAGTTGTTGGACGAGGCTTAAAAGTTGCTGTTGACGGCCAAAATCAAGGGCCGCAGTTGGCTCATCTAAAATAATCAATTCGGGTTCTTGCATCAAGGCACGCGCAATTGTGACCAGTTGGGCTTGGCCGCCACTTAACGTGTTGATGGTGCGCGCCGTTAATTCACTGAGCTGCAACGTTTTCAGAATGCGGTCTGCCAGGGCAACATCGGTCGCACCCGGGGACTGAGCAAAGTTTAAGTAGGGGGTGCGTCCGGTCAATAAGTAGTCACGGACGCTCAAACTAGTCGTTGTTGGAATCGTCTGGGGCACGTAAGCGATGATCCGCGCCCGTTGTTTGGGCGTTAGTGTAGCTAATGGTTGGCCGTTCAAAGTGAGTGTCCCGGCTGTCGGTGTGAGTAATCCTAACAGACACTTTAACAGTGTCGATTTGCCGATACCGTTGGGGCCAAGCAAAGTCAATATTTCGCCGTGGTGCAACTGTAACTGTAAATCGGTAAAGAGGTCGGTCTGTTGTGGATAGTGAAAAGCCAAATGTTCAGCTGATAAAAGTGCGGTCATAGTGCCACCTTCTTTGATAACAGAATTGCAATAAAAATCGGTGTGCCGATGAAGCCCGTCAGAATGCTTAATGGAATTTCACCAGCGGATAAGGTACGCGCGAGAGTGTCCACAACTAGTAGAAAGATTGCGCCGATTAGACCGGACAGGGGTAGCGACCACTTGGTGTTTTCGCCTATAATAATCCGCGCCATATGGGGGACAATCAAACCAATCCAACCGATAGTGCCACTCAAGCACACGGCGCTAGCAGTCAACATCGTGGCACTAAGAATTACTAGACCGCGTTCCAAGCGGACGTTAATTCCTTGGGCAAAAGCCACTTGGTTGCCCAGGGCTAAGACGGTTAAGCGCCAGCGCATAATTAGTAAGATTACCATGCCAACGATGAGCAACGGCAAAACGGCCCCGAGACTATTGAGGTTTACTTTTGCTAAGCTACCAAGCTGCCAGTAAACGATGTCTTGTAATTGTGACTCCGGGTCAGCTAAGTATTTCAGTAGGCCTAGAATTGCCTGCATCAACCCACTGATGACGATACCAGCTAAGACTAAGGCTAGTGTGCTCGATTGATGGATCAGACGGGGAATCCCGACACTTAATAAGACGGCGATTAGTCCGAGAGCGAACGCTAAAATCTGTGTGCCAACGGTGTGCCAACCTAACAGAATCGCTAATGCTGCGCCAACCGCCGCCCCATTTGAAACACCCAGCAGATCAGGCGAAACTAAGGGATTTTGAAAAATACTCTGATAGGCAGTCCCCGAGATAGCGAGAGCGGCCCCAATTGCGGCCGCGGCCAAGATTCGTGGTAAGCGCAGACTGAAAACGATATTATGAATGACCGGACTAACGGATGCCTGACCGGTGAGTGTGGCGATAAGCTCGCTGAGGCTTAATTGGTAACGGCCTAGAGAAAGTGCCACTAGCATTAACCCAATCAACGCAAGGGTCGTCAGTAATAAAATGCCATAACCGCGCCGACGTGTTTTAATCATTGGCTAGACCCCCAGTTGTGTAGCCGTTTTAATCAGGCTAGTCGTGAAGTCGTCGAGCCGTTGTTCGTCGGCGTCTTCGGGATGAAGATCGATAAACAGGGGTTGGACGCCCCGCGTAGCACCAGTTGTTTCAAGCTGGTGGTCAAATTCGACCACGGCCTTGCAATAATCCTCAGCGTACCAACGATCGCCTGATCCTGCGACACCAAAAACAGTTCCGCTGAGATTGACATCTTGGAGATCATCAAAGAAGTCGAGGCCTTCTTCCGGTAAGTCGCCCTCGCCATATGTATAAGGTACGATTACGATTAAATCGGCTACGGGCAGGTCAAAGGCGTCCACCTGACCAATCTCAGTAAAATTAGTATCAACGTGGTGCTCACGAAGCTGATTTTGAATAATTTCTGCAATCTCTTCATTATTACCAGTTAACGAAGCATAAATAATTTCAGCTTTCATGTAAATAACACTCCTTTATTTTTATGACGTTATGATGGTTGGTGGGCCGCGGTGGCCATAGATTTAAGCTGAACCCCACGCCTTAATGCCATATTGTTGAAACGTGTCTGGGTCATATTGAGACTTGCGGTTAGCTACACTATGATACTAAGCTAACGCCCAGTCTCGACCCGTCTAAACCTCACACGCTTGTCACACAACTAGAACTTTTCTCATCACGACAAAGCTAACGAACGTTTGCCCAACTTAGCGCGTGTAATCGACAACTCAATAACTGTTAACTATATGATAACATTCTCACGAATTGACCATTATTAGGGATTTGACTAATTAAATTTAAAAGCAGGCTCTGACATAATAGAAGGGTAGGACGAATCGGTCAAAAGGAGGGGTGCGCCATGGCGATGATCAAATTGTCTGCGACGCCATTGGATGTGAATGCGTTGTATCAAGTATTGAAGGCACCGGAATATGGCGGCATTGTCACGTTTGTAGGCACTGTTCGCCAGTGGACGGGCCCAATCGAAACGCAATCAATCGATTATTCGGCGTATGCGGAGATGGCCATCAGTCAACTTAACAAATTAGCAGCGCCCATTGAAGCTAAAGGCGCCCGCGTGGTGATCGTGCACCAAATTGGGCATCTGGATCTGATGGATGAAGCGGTCTTTGTTGGTGTCGCGGCAGCGCACCGTGCTGAGGCCTTCGAATGGTGCCAATACTTAATTGATACACTGAAAAAGGAAGTCCCGATTTGGAAGAAAGAATTTGATACCGACAAGGTTCGTTGGGGGGATTAAAGATGGAACTAACGATTAAGTTGTTTGCAATGCTAGCGGAACAAATCGGGCCAACGGTCACGGTGACCGTATCAACGCCGGCGACCGCGGCCATGGTCAAGCCAGCTTTGAGCCAACGAACGCCAGCGCTTAAAGCTGTAATCAATAATGCGCGGATCGCGGTTAATCAAGAATTCATCGCTGATGACCGGCAAGTTTTACAATCGACTGATGAGATTGCACTAATTCCGCCGGTCAGTGGGGGTTAAATAGCGGCGTTAGATCTAATGATGAAGGAGGAGCGCGAATAGTATGGAAAAATTATATGACAGTTATGATCGCTTGCATGATTACGTGCGGTTATCGATTACGGATCGTTGTAATTTGCGGTGTGTATATTGTATGCCGAAAGAGGGGCTACCGTTTTTCCCAACGGATCGGGTCCTGTCACAGGATGAAATTGTCCAATTGATCGAGAATTTTGCGGCCATGGGAGTGTCTAAGGTCCGAATCACTGGTGGCGAACCACTGCTACGGACCGATGTGGTCGAAATTGTTCGGCGTATCAAGGCGGTCGACGGGATTAACGATGTTTCAATCACAACTAATGGGCTATTTTTGGCGAAATTAGCTAAGCCACTGAAAGAAGCCGGATTGGACCGGTTGAATATTAGTCTGGATACGTTTAAAGCGGATCGGTACAAAAAAATTACGCGGGGCGGTAATATTCAACAGGTTTTAGATGGAATCGCCGTGGCTAGTAAGTTACATTTCAAAAAGATCAAGTTGAACATTGTTTTGATCAAGGGGCAAAATGATGACGAAGTCCTAGATTTCTTACATTACACCAAGGACCACGATGTTAATGCGCGCTTCATTGAGTTTATGCCGATTGGGAATTCATTAAAGACCTGGCAAAAAGAATACGTGGGTTTAAAAAACGTCTTTGATACTTGTAAAGACAACGGCTTAGCCTACCATCCAATCGTTTTGCGTGGTAACGGACCGTCTGATAATTATCAAATTGAAGGTTATGAGGGAAGTTTCGGTCTTATTCATCCAATCAGTTCTAAGTTTTGTGAAAACTGTAATCGATTACGAATTACTGCTGACGGGTACGTCAAAGCATGCTTGTATTGGAACGAAGAAATCGATATCCGGTCGGCCATTGGTGATCCGGTGGCATTCCGCAAACTTATTCAAAAGGCGTTAGATAATAAGCCGCTCAATCATGAAATGGCCATGTCCGAAACTGACCGCATCATTGATAAAGCCCCAACGTGGCGGCATATGAGTCAGATTGGAGGATAAGAAAATGACTGTTGAAGATGCTCAAACAAGTACGCGTTGGCGGGCCTATTTAGCGTTAGGCTTGGCAACGGTGGCGATGATCGTTTGCTTTATGTCATGGTCAAACTTTGCACCATTAGCGGGAGAGCTCGCAATCAAGTTTCACTTGAGTGTGTCGCAACGGACGCTGCTACTAGCAACGCCAGTACTACTCGGGTCAATCATGCGAATTCCAGTCGGAATTTTGAGTGATCGGTATGGTGGTAAAAAGGTTTATCTGATCCTGATGGCCTTCATTTTGATCCCACTGTTGATGATTACGAAGGTACACACGTACGGTATGTTGTTAGTCGCAGCGTTACTCGTTGGGATGGCCGGAACGTCTTTTGCTGTCGGGGTTTCGTATGCCTCAGTCTGGTTTCCGCCTGAAAAGCAAGGACTAGCATTAGGAATCGTCAGCATGGGGAACATGGGGAATGCGGTCGCTGCGTTGACGTTGCCATCCATATCGACCTCGTATGGGTTTAACATGGTTTACTATTTCCTGATGGTATTAACGGTCATTTTGGCTGTCCTGTTCGCCATCTTTTGTCGCGAAATGCCGGTTGATAAGACGAAAACTGTGACGGGCGCATTGGCTGTCGCAAAGGAAAGTAGTACTTGGTACTTGTCATTATTTTATTTTCTAACGTTTGGTCTGTTTGTCTCATTCACTAATTTGACACCATTGTTCTTGGAAGATATTTTCCGTGTGCCACAAGTAACAGCAGGCTTATACGCTGCCTTATTTGCTGGCCTTTGTACCGTTGTTCGACCAATTGGGGGAGCGGCGGCCGATAAGTGGCGACCGATGCAGATGTTACAGTGGATCTTTATCGGCATTACCGTCTTTGCCGTGATTATTACGTTGACCTTTAGCAACCAGTCGCTGTTTATCTTTGGTATTGTTGGTGCCGGATTGATTGCCGGCTTCGGTAACGGGGTCATCTTTAAGATGGTGCCGTATGTATCACAAGGAAATACTGGTGCGGTCACCGGTTTTGTCGGCGCTTTGGGTGGCCTGGGCGGTTTCTTCCCACCACTATTAGTGGGGTGGATTCATACTTGGACGGGAAGTTATCGGCTTGGTATCGTGCTCTTAGCCCTCACGGGATTAGTTTGTTGGTATGCCCTTTGGCGCCGGTTTATTCATGGTGACGTCCACATTGTTAAATAATTGTAATCGATTACAATTTAACGTTAATTATTAGTGATTGGCATAAAATGCCTTATAAAAATGGTATAATTAAACGAATAATAGTTAGAAGGAGTGTGGCAGAATGGCAGATGGAATTGGTGAAGGCGCCGAATTTTCACCCATTGAAGATGCAGTGATGAAGTCGTTGGAGGATGTCATTGACCCCGAGTTGGGTATTGATATGGTTAATCTTGGGTTAATCTATGATATCCATGTCGATGACGATGGCAACTGTGTTGTCACAATGACGTTGACAACCATGGGCTGCCCACTGGGTAACTTGTTAGCTGATCAGATTAATCGGGCAGTGACTAGTGTCGACGGGGTCACTGGATGCGAAATTGATTTAGTTTGGGAACCAGCCTGGGACATGAGCAAAATGAGCCGCTTTGCTAAGGTAGCGCTCGGCATTCATGGTTAACCAGTAATTCGGTAAGGGGTTGCGCGCGAATGGATATTAAAAAGTTTGTGGCTCGTCGTAAAGCCCTACAAATTTCACAAATTAAATTATCGGCCGGTATTTGTACCCAGGCCACGCTCAGCAAGTTCGAACGGCGCGGTCGCGTGCCATCGCTGGCTATCTTAGAACAGTTATGTGCCCGCCTGGGGTTGACTGTTGATGAGCTAAACGAGGACCAAGCGAGTTCGGTGACCCAAATGCGGCAAGAATTGGACCATATTGAACGTCAGCTGATGATGGAGGATTATCAAGTGGTGCTGCAAGCTTTGAATCGGATTGCAGTCAGCGAAATTGCGGCGGTTCCGTTACGGATGCAATATTATTATTTGAGTGGGCTACTGAAATCATTGATCAATGGTGCCGTGAGTGATGTTTGCTTTGACTTCGATCAAATCTTAGATGATTTGGACCAGGCGCATGAAACGGTATTTACCCCGCTGGCCTATGTCGGCTTGGGGGTCATGTATAGTCGATTGTCAGAATTGGCGAAGGCCCAATTTTACTTTGAAAAGGTCCATCAAGCAGTCAAGCAGGCTTTGGTCAATGGTGATGACCAGGACTATTTACGGCTACTGACGATGATTTTTTATACGGCTGAATACGAAGCGACTCGCGAAGATTTTACCACTAGCAACGGGCTAATCAATGATGGTGTCTCACTTTGTTCAGAGCAGCATGTCACCTACTATTTACCACGACTGAAATATTTGGCGACGGCTAATGCCATTCAACAGTGCCAACCTGACGAGCAGATTCAACAACTTTTAAGTGAAACAGTTGCGTTTGCACGGATCAACCACAATCAAGTTGTGGAGGTCAAGGCTGCGGCCCTGCGGCGACGTTATTTGCAAGCACGCAAGCATGCCTAGGCCGATATAGTTGAACCACCATCATCTCGTTAACATGAATTTGAATATTTTTAAACGACCATTTCTCAGTAGAATGAGGGATGGTCGTTTTGGTGTCATAATTCACCTATGCGCGGCATCCATAATGACAGTGGCGTCAAAAAAGTGTCGCTGTATTGAGCGACACTTTGGAATGGTACAATCCAATTGTGATGATGGAATTAATGCGGTTGTGCCGTAGCGGCGGCTAGACGGGTAAGTGCCTGTTCGACACGCTTTTGTAAGTCAGTTGGTAGCTGTTGACTGTCTAAGCGCGCTTGGTCGACTAATTCATTAGCCATCGTTAATGCGGGTGCAACCCCAATCATCAAGACCCGTTGCTGGGTTGCGACAAATTGGTCGGCCGTTGGTTTATGGGCTTGATGGAAGAAATCATAAAAATAGCCCGGATCGTTTTCGAAACCGAACAGGAGTGGCAGTGGATAGTTTCCCATCAAGAGGCGTTCACGAAAATCCGCAATCTGTCGGGTCACCTGGACGTCAGTCAGAATGGTGAGTACGATGCCGACTGATTCCCCAATTGCGCGTGCAAGGCCACAGATAGCCGGGTCAAGGCCAGCCAAGCTAGTAGCTAAGTAGCCACTCAGACTGGTTAATTTGGCTGGCCGATCCTTCGTATCCTTCAGAAAATCCGCAATCCGCTCTCGTTGATTAAAGTTCAACCGGAGTCGATTGAGATTCGCTAACGGTAATGATTGTGCCGCTGTTAAGAGTTCGTGTCGATTGGCAGGCGGCAGCATGGTCGTGTGACTGACCGTCCGAATAAATTGTTGGAGTAAGTACTGACTAGCGTATGCGTGCGCTTTACTCAGAGCTAAATCATTAATCGTGGGTGTGGGCGCAAAACTTGGCGTATCTAAAGTTGAGACCATCGCTAGTGCTTCGACAAGCGGTGTCATCGTCGCGGGCCGCCCCGGAATTCCAAAGAGTGTATACACGGCCTGTCGCTGGTGACGTGCGACCGGGTCCGCTGAATCGAGTAGTGCACGGACGGGCGCCGGAATCTGTTTAATGAATTGTTGAAAGTCGTCTTCTAGGGCGACGTCGTAATCAAGTAACATCCTTATCGCTCCCGTTAGTTTTGAAATTGGTCAACTTCACGTGCCAGTTGTTCAGCAATCGGCACAAAAATGTCGCTGAAGTATTTGTCCATATCAAGTTTAGTGGTTGCATCTTCAACAGCTGCTTGTGCACGTTGGTAGGCATCATTACGCATGTTGATAATTAATAACTTCTTTTGATGATGGAGATGCCTGGTGAGTTTTTTACCGTTTGCAATATCGCGATATTTCTCAATAAAATAGTAAAGCGTCTCGTAAAATGTATTGTCGAGCACCCAAAATAACGTGTTGCGGGAGACTTTATCGTTCATGACCTGAGCGAAT
Organism: Lactiplantibacillus sp. ME-2; assembly: GCF_022549155.1. Taxonomy (NCBI): domain Bacteria; kingdom Bacillati; phylum Bacillota; class Bacilli; order Lactobacillales; family Lactobacillaceae; genus Lactiplantibacillus; species Lactiplantibacillus sp. ME-2. Next base: position 86,706 of record NZ_JAKZEQ010000007.1, on the reverse strand, counting down.
AAATCGTCACCTAACAATTCATTCTTGACGAATGCGGCTGACGACAGAACGATTGCTTGAATTTCGTGCATATCGGCCATAAAGGTGCTGAAGTGGGTGAGATCAGTATCCTTTAAGTCGAAGCCAAGTTTGGCTTTGCGTGTCGGCGCATCCATCAGTTTGAAGTTGTCTTGATACTCGCGTTGAATATCAGCGCTGTCACTAATCAGGTCGCGTTCGATCCCAACCAGTAGTGTTTGATTGGCTTGAAGATCAGCTTTAACGACGGTCCAAATAGCCGCAAAATGAGTGTTGAAGTTATCAAACAAGTTTTGGGTGGTGCCGACGATCTGTTTTTGGATTTGCCCTTTTTCGGTGTGGGGCGCAAATTGAACGACTAGTGGAATGGCATCATCATCGGTGGTGAGTCCGGCTTGTTCGCGGCGTTTTGTTTCGTATGCTTTTAATTCATCGAGGCTCAATAGTCCGAGCGGCATGACGTTGATTTCTCCGTTGGTCGTCATGATTTGTAGTGAGAAGGGTGTATCAGCATGTTGATTCATTGTGAATGATTTCAACGTTTCGCTGAGTTTACTCCGAGTACCGAGTTCGTCTTCGGGGTCCGCATAGAAGCCGGACGTGTAAATTGCGATATTATCATACTTCGCGTTTAACTTTTCTTGGATATCCATGGGAGCCTCCTATGCTTGTGGTCTGGTAGGTGCGTTGGCATCATCAGTTGCCACAGTATCATCGACAGTCGTAAGGGCTTGCAATTTGTCAGTGCCGGCGTCTGTCAAGGTTGCTTTCGTGAGGTCGATGCTTGCGAGCGTGTGACTATAATTATCATCGAGTTGTGCGTCATTTAGGTAACCGCGTTCAACTGCCACTGATACCGTCTGATACAACATGGAATTCGGATTGACCTGTCTTCCTTGGTGAAACCGATGGGTCGCAACATCGCGTAAAATTCCTAATAGTTCTTCATCTTGACTAACATTATGTGCCATTGTGTCAAACTCCTTCCAAGTGCTTTTATCATTAGTTTACCGGAAGAGTAGGGTGCTGGGTATTGGGGAAATGACTATATTACGAGATGTTGATAAATGCTCCGGCTAGCCGAATCGGTGGTGGCAAAAGGTTGGTGTGGTGGACACAAAAAAACGAATCGGGCGGCCGCCGCGATTCGTTAATAGGCCGTGGTAGTTTAAGTCGCTACCAGCTGGGAGATGTGAGCTTGCGCTAAGGTTACGTTTAATTAGCCTATTACAGTCTTCAGTGCTGAGTTTCGATAGCTCCAGTTGCGGGAAACTGTCAATACGGTATCCTAGAAGTCAATCAGGTGGTGGTGGATGGCGTACCGGATTAAATCAGCGCGATTATTTAACGCTAGTTTGCGCATGATGTTGGCTTTGTGGGCTTCGACTGTTTTAGTTGAAATGAATAGCTTAGCTGCGATTTCTTTGTTGGAGTAGCCGAGTGCCACTAAAGGGAAGACTTCCCGTTCGCGTTTTGAAAGACCGTTATATCCGGTGAGGTTGGTGTCAACGCCATTTGAATTGATCTGTTGAACGTCGGATTTAGTTATCACGATGTTGGTGTCGACGTATTCTTCGCCGTTCGCGACTGTTTTCAAGGCTTTCAATAATTCATCGTCAGAAGAACTCTTCATAATGTATGACATGGCACCATTATGTAGCGCTTTATTGATATATTCTTGTTCTTCATGCATTGAAAGAATCAGGATACGAACATCTGGAAAGTGTTCGTGGATTCGCTGAGTTGTTATGAGACCGCTTTCGCCAGGAGGCATACTTAAATCCATGACAAGAATATCTACGTCACCCTGTTCAACGCGCAAGTAGGTTGACGTTCCGTCTGCAGCTTCATCAATGACCTCAAAATTGGGTTGTTGGTTAATTAAGTATGCTAACCCTGAGCGAACAACCGCGTGATCATCCGCAATTAAGACGTGATACATCGTAAACAACTCCTCTAATTATAATATCTAAGTTAAGGTGTTAACGTCATCGGAAACTTGGCAGTAACACTGGTGCCGGCCCCGGGCTGTGAATGGAGCGTAAAAGTACCATTAAGTGCTTTGACCCGTTCATTCATATTTAACAGGCCTAGTGAGTGACCATTGAAGGTAGCTTGATCTGGAACGTTAAAACCCTGACCGTCATCGATGATCTCCAAAGTAATGTAATGACTATGTGCAACTAGTAAGAGATTGATTTCGTTGGCGTGGGCGTGCTTGAGCGCGTTATTAATTGATTCTTGACCGATGCGATAGAGCACGTTTTGCACGTCTGTGGCAAGTTGTGTTGGTTCGTCGTTACCGGTTACCGTAATCGTTACACCGGAATTGGCTTGCAAACGTTTAGCCAAAGCCCGTAACGCAGCTAGCAAACCAAAATTATCAAGTACTGAGGGGCGAATGTCGAGTGCCATGCCCTTAACTTCGGTTAACGTGTCCTCTAATTGGGTTTCAATCACGTGAGTCAACGCACTGATTTCATCAGGATTGGCATGTTCAGCGTTGATTCGGCGAACACCCATGATGGCAGAATAAATACCTTGAGCGATACTGTCATGAAGATCGGCAGAGATTTTTTTGCGTTCTTCTTCATGGGCTCGGTTAACATAGGCGTTTAACTGGCGCTGCTGGGCAAGTTGATCCATACGCTTAATGGTGCCGCGATTTTTGAGTGTTAACGAGAAGATACGTTCGTCAGTGTTGATGACGTGATAGATTAAAAAGTAAGTGAGCGGGTGTGGTTTATCCTTAGCCAGTGTAATCGGAATTGAAATTTCCGGCATTAAGTTACGAATGACGCAGTCAAAACAATCGTCAGTTGTATTGAATTTTTGCTGGACCGCATTGTCCGCGATTTGAACCAAATAATTAGCATCAAAGTTGAGTTCGGCTTGTAAATCACGTGCTAATTGATTACTGATGACTAACTGATCGTCCTTAAAAATCAACACCGCATCGGTTGCTTCTGAAAAATATTGTTGAATCCAGTGATTTGATTCTAGCAAAAAGTCGGCCTCCCTTCGCCGAATTAAAAAGTGGCCAGATAATGGGAGAGCCGACTGATGGTTTGGTCGGATACAGTTTGCGTTGAACGATAACCGGCGAGCAAAACTCCGGTGACGAGCCGAAATTCGGTTGTCACAATCGGAATTGCTGCTGCACTAGTTAAACATTCTGCTTGAGCAATTGGCGTATACAGAACATCAGTATAGGTCGCATTTTGCAACGCATTATTCCAAAAAGGTTTGCCAGTTCGTACCACTAGCCCGGCAATGCCGATGCCACTACGCAAAATAATCTTTCGAAATTGCTCACCCCGATTACCGGCAACGTATTGCCAGGTGATTTGATGGGGAGCTTGGTTGGCTTGTAACGCCACGCCGACAAAGTCAAAATCGCTAGTTTGGTAGAGCTGATCAACTAAATGTTGGTAGTTACGTTGATTGGCATTTTCAGCTAAGGTCACTTTTTATTCCTCCTTTATCATACCATGATTGTAACGGTCTGAGGCCAATTTACACATTTTAATTTTACAGTGTCATATATAATTAGAATATTCTATGATTCACGATATTGGTCTGCCACGTCGAGTTTGAAGTTGGAATTTACGAATTGATGGTAATGTTCATAGTCTTGACGGACTGCCCGAATCTGCATATCAAGTTTATCTAGTTTATCATCTTTTTCAAGTGAGCGCATTTCTTCATTGACTGAACTAACTTCGTTTTCCAGCATTGTTTGCCGGAGTCCGAGGTCAGTCAGTGCAATTTGCAATAATTTCTGGAAATCACGTTCGTTCATTTCTGCTTTACTTAGCATTGGTAAGTGCCTCCATATTGTTTAGATTAGTAAATGCTTGGCTATCTGGAAAAGTCACCGGCAGTCCCTGACATGTCGTCTTGATAAAGTGGCTAACTCGTAAATCGCCTAGCAATAAATGAGCGCGTACCATGTCCTGACTGGCTTGCACATGACTTACCAAGTAATGATCCTGTGTTGGTGTCGTTGCGTAACAATCTGTTTGGGTGACCAAGGTCGTTAAAATGGTGGTAGTGATTAATGGATAATCAACTGCCAATAACAAGTAATCAGTCAGTTCTGGTGAATAATTAGTGGCTGCAAAAATACCGCTGAGGGGACCTTGGCGCTCAAAAGGAACTTGATCGGTCACGACGATAACGTTTGAACTGGTTTGGAACTGCTCGGTCAAGTTAGCCACGTTTTGCTGACTAGCACTGACAATGACTTGCTCACATAGCAGTTGTAACTTGGTGACGGCGAGGCCAACGTTATTGAGCGGCTGGCCGGGTAACTGGACTTGGGCTTTGTCGCGGCCAAAACGCTTCGACTGCCCGCCAGCGAGGACGATTCCCAACATGTTCAGGACTTCTTTCTCAAGATTTCGGGGTACTAGGATAGACAAAGTGACCACTTTTGCCGCCGTCTTTTTCTACGAGGTGAATGTTGTTGATCAGCATGCCGCGGTCGATAGCTTTGCACATATCATAAATCGTGAGCAAGGTCACTTGAACAGCAAGTAAGGCCTCGATTTCAACACCGGTGACATGCTTAGTTTTGACGAGTGCGTCGACGGTGATCGTATCTTGACCGTTGTCAGTAAAATGAATATCAACACCGGTCAGTGGAATCAGGTGACACATTGGAATTAAACTGCTCGTTTGTTTTGCCGCCATGATACCAGCGACTTGAGCGACGGCCAACACGTCGCCTTTTTTGATTTGACCATCGTGAATGCGTTGCAGGGTGGCCGGGTGCATGGTGATCTGACCAGTGGCCGTGGCCACACGGTGGGTGACGGCTTTGTCGGTTACGTCGACCATTTTGGCCCGGTTTTGATCGTTAAAGTGAGTAAGTTGATCAGTCATTAGTTGTCGCAGCTCCTTTAAAGTAAGTTTGTACAAACCAGTTGCAAATTGCCGTCTTCCCGACCAACGTTGCGTCAGGATGGCAAGTCAGACTGGCAAAGACTTGGATATTTGTAAATTGTTGAAAGTCGATCGCGTGATCGTCGGATCGTAACAGCGCTATTTTCGGATAGGGTGCGTGTTTAAAACCCTCCAACAAGATCACGTCCGTACTCGTCGGTAACAGTGCAATCAGCCTGCTGACAGGGACAGGCTGTACGGTTGTTTGATGGCAAAAAATCCCATTGGCGGACTGCAGGATGACCTCCTGAGCACCGGCGTGGCTGAATTGTGCCGTGTCGGTACCGGGCGTATCCATCGTACTCGCGTGAGCGTCGTGTTTGAGGACGCTCACGTGTAAGTGGCGATCAGTCAGCAGTCTGACCAACTCAGTCGTGATGAGTGTCTTGCCACTCTTTTTGTAGCCAATTATTTGAAAGGTAAGAGCCATGTTTCCACCTCGGCATTGAGTTCAATCGGACGATTACTGTGCGGAATTTTAATCAAACACGTGGTTGTTTGTAAATTACTTAAGGCACCTGAGCGGTCGGGACCATTCGGATACGTCGCGTACTGCCCGTGATCTTCTGTAAATGTGGCTCGAAGGATCCGGTCGAAGCCGTTGGTCTTATGGTAAGGTGCTGCCAAACGTGACTGGACCTTTTTGATGCGACTCGGCTGATGGACGAATCGGCGTAAAAGGGGCTCAACGTATAGGTAGAAAGCCGTAAAGCAAGCGCCCGGGTTACCTGACAAGGCCATGACGAGCGTGTTATCCTGAACAAACGCCGTAGTGACACTACCCGGCCGTTGCTTGATTTTATTGAATAAGAGCTCATCGGCTTGCCGCGCAGTATCGCCAATAAAATCGTAGTCACCAACTGAGACACCGCCGTCAGTAATGACGATATCATTTTCAGCAATCGCTTTAGTTAGGGACGCTTGCAATAGCGCGTTGTCGTCAACTAATTGTTCAACGTTGGTGACCACGCCACCATTTTCGCGGACGAGGTACGGGATCTGCACGCCGTTACTATTATAAATTTTGCCTTCTTGGACAGGTTCACCCGGGGCCATCAGTTCGCTACCAGTCGTGATGACGGCGACGCGAGGCTGCCGGTAGACGGTGACTGTCTGGACGCCTAGTGCGGTCAAACCGGCTAGGCCGCCTGGATTAAGTTCGGTGTCCTTTTCAATCAAAACATCGGCAGTTTGATATTCTTCACCAATTTCAGTGATGTTAGAATGCTTTTCGGGAACCACGATGTTGATGCGGTTGTCAGCCAGTTCGCGTGTCTTTTCGAGCATCACGACGACGCCAGCATCGCTTGGAACGTCCGCACCCGTCATGATCCGTACGGCTTCATCTTTGCCAAGGGGTTGATGAAAAGTTGATCCAGCTGGGATATTACCGACGACCTTGAATTCGTGAGGGTAGTCATGGTCGTCTTCGTGACGAATAGCGAACCCATCAACTCCTGAGCGTCGAAAGTGGGGGTACGCGAATGGTGCGGTGACCGTTTCGGCTAGAACCCGGTGATTCGCGTCGGTGACGGGGATTGTTTCCGTTTTCGTTGGTAGCGCAACTTGGTTGATTTTATCCTGGGCTTCGGTAATTGAGATGGGATATCTTCTAGTTAACATAGGCAAATTACTCCTTTGGGTTATTTATGACGTTCAAATAGTAAGTGTTCAAATTCTGGTAAGATCAGACGGTCAAGGGCCGTTTGGCAGGCGTTGGTTGAGCCTGGTAAGCAGTAACAGAGCTGGTTACGATTATTAAAGCCCGCTTCAGCCTTGGATGCCAGGGCGCGGGTGCCGATTTCCGCAAAAGATAGTTCACGGAAGGCTTCCCCAAAACCAGGAATCATGGTTGGCAATAAGGGCGTCAGTGCTGTAATGGTCACATCGCGTTGCGCAATGCCGGTGCCGCCGTTGGTGATAATCAGGTCTGGCCCCAGTTGTTCGAAGGTTAGAAACTGTTGCTGAATATCAACGATATCATCGATAACGACGTGTCGCGCCATTACGGTGACCCCGTGATGTTGTAGCCGTTCGGCAATTAGTTTTCCGGATTTATCAGTGTTTAGATCACGCGTATCACTGACTGTTAAAATACAAGCACGACTCATTTGATAGGGACCTCCAATACGGATTTTAGATGTAATTGTAAGCGGTTAAATGTTGCGGTGGCCGCATTCAGATCGGGAATGTTATACAACATGACTTTGCCATTCTTGAAGATACTGATTGGTCGATCTTCCCACTTGAAACTAATAAAGCTGGCGTAACTTTTAATACTGAACTGGCGGTCAAGCAGCCAGTCAGTAATAGCTGCTAAGTTCGGTTTCTGAGTGAACCGGGCCTGATAAGTCGCGGTGCCACAGAGTACCTGAACGGGATTAGTTATTGGTGCTGTGGTCAAGTCCCAGTTGGTGCGTTGGCACGTTGGACAGTTGGGATTCTTACGCACGTGAAAAGTTTGCTGCGATAGCTGCCAGTTATCGATCGTGGTCAGTTGTTCAAAGTCAACGCTAGTGGGTACGACCAAGTAATGGAGGGCTAGTGAGACTTGTAAGCCAGCTATAATCGGAACGAGGGCGGTATTGACGCCGAGTAAGTCGCAGTCCGTTTGTTGTAGCGCTTCAAGGTTGGGGTAGACGCAGTTTAAGCAGGCGTGCTGCCAGGCACGGATGGGCATCACTGTCCCAAATGTTCCGGCACAACTGGCGAAGATATAGTCGAAGCGTTCAACGAGTGCCGCACGGTTGATCAGAATCCGAGTGCCATAGTTATCCAAACAATCCAAGACTAAGTCGAACGTTAAGGTTTGTAACAGGTCGTCATCTAAGGCGGCGGGGTAGGCCGTAATCTCGACATGGTGATTGATGGCCTGTAAGTGATTTTTAGCTGCATCGACCTTCAAGGCCTGATCGCGAACGTCTGCTTCGGTGAACAAAGCTTGGCGTTGTAAGTTGGTCAGTGATACCGTATCTGGATCGACGAGAATCAAGTGGCCCACGCCGGCACGAACGAGCTGTTCGGCAGCATAACTGCCAAGCGCGCCGACGCCGACGATTAAAATCGTGGCAGCGTTGATCCGGCGTTGACCGTCGTGACCAATCACCGTGACGCGTTCTTGGCGGTCGTAACGATTAAGCATGTGCTCATCTTCTTTCATATTAAATTGGTGTGTTGTGCCTCGCTATTTCGCCTAGTCACTACCAGGTATGGCAGTGAAACATGGGCCAAATGATGCGTGACAAATTAGTCACGTCAACTTAAAAAATATAGGTGTTTCCCTAGTCGAAGTATAACAAAACGCCTGCTACCATAGATATTAGGGAAATGGCTTACTTTTAATTGGAGCCGTTTAATTGTGATAAAGGAGGTCTTATCGGTGAAAAAATCCCGTTTCTTTAAAAATGTCGAAAAGTTCAACGGTACGTTCACTCAGCTGGAAGAAAATAGCCGGCGATGGGAACGCTTGTATCGTGAGCGTTGGTCCCATGACAAAGTCGTTCGTACGACGCACGGGGTCAATTGTACGGGTTCGTGTAGCTGGAACGTGTACGTTAAACAAGGCATTATCACTTGGGAACATCAAGCAACTGATTATCCAGAATGCGGCGCAAACATGCCGGGCTACGAGCCCCGGGGGTGTCCACGGGGGGCGAGCTTTTCGTGGTATGAATACAGCCCAGTGCGGATCAAGTATCCATATATTCGCGGAAAGCTCTGGCAACTGTGGACTGAGGCCAAGCAGACGCATGATAATCCGTTAGCAGCTTGGGCTAGTATTGTCGAGGACCCAGCTAAAACTAAAATTTATAAATCGGCGCGGGGCCATGGTGGCATGGTTCGGGTTCACCGACCAGAGGCACTCGAATTGATTTCAGCCATGTTACTCTATACGATCAAAACATATGGCCCAGACCGGCTGGCCGGCTTTACGCCGATTCCGGCCATGTCGATGATTAGTTATGCTTCGGGTGCCCGCTTTATGTCGCTACTCGGTGGTGAGATGTTGAGCTTTTATGACTGGTATGCGGATTTGCCACCGGCTTCACCACAAATTTGGGGTGAGCAGACCGATGTTCCTGAATCAGCGGACTGGTATAACAGTCAGTATATTATGATGTGGGGCTCCAACGTGCCATTGACGCGGACACCGGATGCGCACTTTATGACTGAAGCGCGGTATCACGGCGCTAAGATTGTCGCGGTCAGTCCGGACTACGCTGAAAATGTCAAGTTTGCGGACAACTGGTTAGCCCCGCATCCGGGCTCAGATGCCGCCTTGGCACAAGGAATGACCCACGTTATTTTGCAAGAGTTTTATCAGAATAAACAGACGCCTGAATTTTTGAACTATGCCAAACAGTATACGGATTTACCATTCATGGTCATCTTGAAGCCGAGTGCGGCTAATTCAAATGATTATACGTCCGGGCGTTTCATGCGGATCTCTGATTTACAAGGTACCGACACGGTCGCCAATGCCGAATGGAAACCGGTCGTCTATGATCGCAATCAAGCTAAGGTCGTGGTTCCCAATGGGACGATCGGTCAGCGTTGGGAAGCCGGTCAGCAGTGGAATTTGACACTCAAAGACGCTGATGGTCAGGCAATTGATCCGCAGTTGAATATTACGGCGGAACAACAAGTCACGATTGACTTTCCAACCTTCGACGCCGACGGAAACGGGGTTCTCAAACGACACGTGCCAGTGCAAACGGTTACTTTTGCGGATGGTAGTAAACAGTTGGTGACGACCGTTTACGAGCTGATGTTGGCCCAGTATGGGATTGATCAAGGCAGCCATGATCAATTGGCTGCCAGTGGTTATGATGATGCTAATAGTCGTTATACACCAGCTTGGCAAGAGACGGTGACGGGTGTTAAAGCTAGTCTAGTCGTTCAAATTGCCCGTGAATTCGCTCAAAATGCGCTGGATACTGGTGGCAAGACAATGGTCATCATGGGCGCCGGTATCAATCATTGGTTCAATTCCGATATGACCTATCGTTCAATTATCAATAACTTGATGTTGTGCGGCTGTGAAGGGGTATCCGGTGGTGGCTGGGCCCACTATGTTGGTCAAGAAAAGTTGCGGCCACAAGAAGGCTGGGGCGCCATTGCATTTGCCAATGACTGGCAAGCTGGCGGTGCCCGCCAACAAAACGGGACCTCGTTTTTCTACTTCGCATCCGATCAGTGGAAATATGATGAATTGGATAATGAAGCGCAGAAGTCACCCGTTAGTGCGTCCAAGCATGCTTATGAACACGCGGCTGATTATAACCAGTTGGCAATTCGACTGGGTTGGCTGCCATCCTATCCACAATTTGATCGTAGTTCGTTAGCCTTTGCTAAGGAATATCAATCGACAGATATCAATGAAATTTCACAACACGTCGTCGATGAACTCAAGAGCGGTCAGTTACACTTTGCTGCTGAGAATCCAGACGCCAACCAGAATCAACCCAAGGGTCTCTTTATTTGGCGTTCGAACCTCTTCACATCGTCTGGTAAGGGGCAAGAATACTTTATGAAACATTTGTTGGGCGCTGAAAATGGCCTGTTAGCGAAGTCTAATAGCCGTTGTCAACCTGAAGAAATGGTTTGGAATGATGATACGGTCACTGGCAAATTAGATTTGGTCATCGATATGGACTTCCGGATGGTGGCGACACCGATGTATTCAGACGTGGTCTTACCAGCTGCAACGTGGTATGAAAAGGCTGACTTATCCTCAACTGATATGCATCCGTTTATCCACCCGTTCAACGCAGCAATTAATCCGATGTGGGAATCCAAGAGTGACTGGCAACAATTTAAGACCCTGGCGAAGACTTTCTCAACGATGGCTAAAAAGTATTATCCAGAACCGCAGTATGATTTAAAGACGCAACCGCTCGGCCACGATTCCAAGGGCGAAATTAGTCAGCCACTGGGTGAAATTCGTGATTGGAAGAAGGGGGAAATCGACGCGATTCCTGGACAGACCATGCCCGCTTTGTCGTTAATCAAACGGGATTACACTCAGGTTTATGACAAGTACATTGCGTTAGGACCGAACGCGCGTGGTAAGGAAGGTGGCCTGGGCTTCAGTTATGATGTCACGACTGAATACGATGAGCTTAAGGATATTTTAGGGGTGTATGATCGCGGTGTGAATGCTGGTTGCCCAAAGTTAGATCAAGATAAACGCGTTGTCGATGCCATCTTGCACATCTCGAGCACGTCCAACGGGCACGTTGCCAAAAAGGCTTGGGCTAACGCGGAAACGGTCACTGGCCGGTCTTTGAGTGATATCAGTGCTGGTCGCACTGAAGAACAAATGTCCTTCAAGAGTATTACGGTTCAACCGGCGGAGGCGATTCCAACGCCAATTTTCACTTCGGCCAAGCATGATGGTGATCGTTACTCGCCATTTACCGTCAATATTGAACGGCTAGTGCCATTTCGGACTTTGACTGGCCGGCAACAGTTCTACCTGGATCATGAAATCTTCCAGGAATACGGGGAAAGTTTGGCCAATTATAAGCCAACACTGCCACCACAAGTTATGGCACCTGGTGATACGGAAATCGCACCGGCCGATAATGAACTGACATTGCGGTACATGACGCCACATGGTAAGTGGAATATCCACACGATGTATTATGACAATCTTGAAATGTTGACGTTATTCCGGGGCGGGCCGAATGTTTGGCTCAGTCCAGTTGACGCTGATAAAGCCGGCATCAAAGATAACGATTGGTTGGAAATCTACAACCGTAACGGGGTCGTGACTGCCCGGGCGGTTGTTTCCCATCGGATGCCAGCGGGGGCCATGTACATGTATCATGCGCAAGACATGGAAATCCAAGAACCGTTGTCAACGATTACAGGTAATCGGGGTGGCTCGCACAATGCGCCAACCCAAATTCATGTGAAACCAACCCAAATGGTCGGTGGTTATGGTCAGTTGAGTTATGGTTTCAATTATTATGGCCCAATCGGTAATCAACGGGACCTGTACGTGAACGTACGGAAGTTAAAGAAGGTGAACTGGAATGAAGATTAAAGCACAAATTGGGATGGTCTTAAACCTTGATAAGTGTATTGGTTGCCATACCTGTTCGGTCACTTGTAAAAATACTTGGACCAATCGTCCTGGGGCAGAATACATGTGGTTTAACAATGTCGAGACCAAACCCGGTGTCGGCTACCCGAAACGCTGGGAAGATGAAGATCACTATAAAGGTGGTTGGGAGTTGAACAGTAAAGGTAAACTTCAACTCCGAGCAGGTAATAAGGTCAATAAGATCGCACTCGGAAAGATTTTTTATCAACCTGATATGCCAGAATTGGACGACTATTATGAACCATGGACGTATGATTACCAAACCTTATTCGGACCTGAAAAGGCCCATCAACCAGTTGCACGCGCGACGTCGCAGATTACTGGATTAAAGATGGATCTCAAGACGGGCCCCAACTGGGATGATGATTTAGCAGGATCACCTGAATATTTCAAAGCGGACCCAAACATGGAAAAGATAGAGACCGATATCAAAGCGAACTTTGAACAGGCCTTCATGATGTACCTCCCACGTCTATGTGAACATTGCTTGAACGCACCATGCGTGGCGTCATGTCCTTCTGGGGCGATGTATAAGCGTGATGAAGACGGTATCGTCTTGGTTGATCAAGAACGGTGCCGCGGCTGGCGTTTTTGTATGACGGGTTGCCCTTATAAGAAGGTCTACTTCAACTGGAAGACCCATAAGGCTGAAAAATGCACGTTCTGTTATCCACGGATCGAAGAAGGTGAACCGACTGTCTGTGCCGAGACTTGTGTCGGTCGGATCCGGTATATCGGCGCCATGTTATATGACGCTGATCGGGTCGAAGAAGCGGCCGAAACGCCTGAGGAAGGCCAATTATACCAAGCACAGTTAGATTTGTTCTTGGACCCCAATGATCCAGACATCATTGAACAAGCGTTGGCGGATGGTATCTCTGAAGAAATGTTGGAAGCTGCTCAGAATTCGCCGATTTACCGGATGGCCGTCGAAGAAAAGATCGCCTTTCCGCTTCATCCTGAATATCGGACGATGCCCATGGTTTGGTACATCCCACCATTGTCACCAGTCATGAATTATTTTGAGGGCCGCGATTCGATCAAGGATCCTGAGATGATTTTCCCAGGAATCGATGAGATGCGCATTCCAGTTGATTATTTGGCTAGTTTACTTACGGGTGGCAACGTCCCGGCAATCAAGGGTGCCCTCTACAAGTTAGCCATGATGCGGCTGTACATGCGGGCTAAGACCGGTGGCAAGGACTTCGACGCGGCTAAATTACAACGCGTTGGCTTGACTGAGAACACGGCGACATCACTTTATCGCTTGCTGGCGATTGCCAAGTACGAAGACCGTTTTGTGATTCCACAAAATCACAAAGAACAAGTGGAAGATGCCCAGAGTGAACAGGGCGGCTTAGGTTATGACGAATGTGCTGGCTGCGCGTTAGCACCACAGCATGGCAGTATGTTCAAGAAAGCCGAAGCTGGTGAATCGACCAATCAAATTTACGCAGAAAGTTTCTACGGGGGGATTTGGCGTGATTAATTTTAAACAATTAACAACGATGCAACCCACGCTAGTCACTTTGTCGCGGTTGATCGACTATCCTGATGAGATGACGTTCGCTACGGCTACCCGTCAGAATATCGTAACGGGCTATCCGGCGACTGTTCAAAAAGCCAAATTGTTGGCGGCATTCGATGAACTAGCCGCCCAACCGTTATTAGCGCAACAGGCCCACTATGCTGGCTTATTTGAGATGAACAAGCGCTACACCCTCTATATGAGTTTTTACAAGATGACGGATTCCCGGGAACGGGGGACCATTTTGGCGAAGCTCAAGATGATGTATGAAATGTTTGGGCTGACGACGGTTAGTAGTGAGTTAGCGGACTTCCTGCCGCTACTGCTGGAATTTCTAGCGTATGGCCACTTTGCGGACGATCCGCGACAACAGGATATCAAGCTGGCTTTTCAAGTTATTGAAGATGGCACCTATACGATGTTACAAAATGCAACGGCCGAATTGGATGATCCATACTTTCGGTTGTTACAAGTCGTACGGGCGGAATTACGGACGTGTGTGGAAACGGGGGTCGCGGCATCATGAAAGATTTCTTTTCCGTAGTACTGTGGGTGATCTACCCGTATGCCATGTTATTATCGTTCTTCGTGGGGACGTTTGTGCGGCTGAAATTTTATCCGGCTAGCGTCACGGCAGTTTCCAGTGAAATGCTGGAGAAGAAAAAACTGATGATTGGGGCCATCACTTTCCACGTTGGGATCATTTTAGCCTTTTTTGGGCATATCTTAGGGATTCTGATTCCGAAAGCTTTTACGGACTTTTTGGGAATTTCAGATGAGATGTACCATATGTTCGGTTCCTTAATGATGGGGACTGGGGCCGGAGTTTTGGCCCTTGCCGGGATGATTATCCTGACGTACCGGCGGTTTACCAATGTACGGGTGTTTGTCACCAGTTCTTGGAGCGATTTAATGGTCAACGTGGCATTGTTGATTACGATCATTTTAGGATTGGCTTCAACACTATCCGGTCCTTTACATCCGGCGTTTGACTACCGGACAACACTCTCAGTGTGGGCGCGCTCATTGTTCTATCTCCAACCAAAGTGGTGGTTGATGGCTACAGTGCCGTGGATTTACAAGACGCATGTTATTTGCGGCTTAGCAATTTTCGGCTTTTTCCCATACACGCGGCTGATTCACGCGATTGCAATTCCTTACCAGTACTTCTATCGGCGTTACATCGTTTATCGGCGGCGGCCACGAGTTTAGTGAATCGTTGCGAACTTTAAGCAAAAATGGTTTTTACGGCACGGATGGGTGCGGTAAAGGCCATTTTTTAGTTGCGCCGATTTGTCCTGGTCAAGCTGCGGGTTGACTGTCGAAATCTTAGGCATGATCAGTGGTAATTTAGAACGTACAGATACAACTCCAAGGGGATATGTGCCAATTCGTTTTGGGGTGTTTCCCTAATAGGATTTGCAGTGGTGGGGTGCTATGCTGAATTTAATGAAGTGAATGGTGAAAGGAGTTTCGTCATGGCTAAGTTTAACTTTACGCTGAACGCTGCGCGGATGGACGCGAGTGGGCACTATGATTTTCAAAATGTGTTTGAATTTCCAGATTTTATTGAAATGCGGCCAACTTTGCGAGCAGCGGTACGCACGGTGGCTCGGGAGGCTTTTGATCAGCTCGTATTGCCGGTGAAGGTGGAACGGATGACGACGTCGCTGGAGGAACAATTAGAGCGTGAGACGCGCAAATATGAGCGGCAAGTCGGTGTTTATGACAATCAAAAGAGTGAGCGCAATCAGCTGGTACGGTTATTCACGCAGGTCTTACAGGTCATCAGCCGAACTGACGAAATCACTGAAGAACTTGAAGACATTATCTATGCCGTCAATCAAACTCGTCTGAGTCTGATTGGGCTACCAGCACTTGAAGGTACTGGCGAACTATACGATGCCGACCGCGATCGTGAACTGATTGCGGGGACGTACTATTATTTTGTGACCCGTCTGTTAGTACGGCCATATTTACGCGATATACAGGGTGACTTGGTTCCAGAGAACGTCACGGCGGCGGGCCGCCACTTAGTCGTCCGGATGACCACGTATGCTTACCGCGATTGGGACGCGTACCTGGTCCATGAATACGATGAACAACATCTGATCAAAAACGAGAAGGGGCTGACGAATACAGCGTATTATGACAAGCTGGAAGCGGTCGAATTAAAGTATGCTGATCATATTTATGCCGAGGTGTTGGCCGACACTTATCAGGAGTTTGTGAAGGTGTTAGTCCCCGATCAGCTAGAACGTTTTGAAATCATGTCGAGTGACTTGCGGCCGTTATTAGCTAAAAATCCGGGGTTGCGCATTCGATTGGCCGCCATTGTCAATCGGCATTTTAAGTTGGACCAGGATGGCTATGAGCACGTGATGGACGCGCCCCTGCAAGAAATCAAACAAAAATACCAATTTTATCGTGAAAACTTTAGTTGAGGAGGCAGTTGCTGATGACTGTAGATGCACAGTTAGGTACCGAGGCGTTTGAAAAAGTGATCTTTATGCTCGACGTCGTCCCGACCAAAGACAATATCCAGGAATTTGCCATGCAAGGTAACTTATACCCAGAACCAATCGATGAGACCGCGTGGGCGTTGCCAGGCTACCTGTCAGATGACTACAATATCTTCTTAGTCTTAGCTCCGAACGTCTTGAATCATTGGACCGTGACGTGCGCGCAAGTGACCATTGAAAACGGGTACGACATCACTGAGATGAGCAACGTTGTCCCGACCGGCACTGGCATGAATGCGGTGGCCCATGCCAGTAAGGCGGGGGCCATCGAACTATTGGCCTATTTTAAGACCTTGGAAGCCAATGGACTAGGACACTTTGATGATGAAGTCTGGCAGTATGTGTAGCGCGAAGGTTGGCAAAAAATTGTAAATTGTGATAGCAAAATAGCGTAGTTGTTCGGTAGTCGTAATGGGCTGATTATTGAACAACTATTTTTTGATATATTTAATAAACAAATAAAAATCGTTGGTAATCAAATATTGATTATCGTTTATCGATATGATATCTTAATGGTAAGAATACGGGGGTGTAAATTATGTCAAGAATGATGAAGATGGGAACGGGAACGTTGAGGGTGATTTTGTGGTTTGCATCAATATTAATTTGGTTTAGCATTTTTGTCCCGATTGAATATCTCGTTAATTATTTTTCGGGCGAAACGACAAATTATATTTTACACAGTGATGACTTTATGATGCCGATTAAGACTCATGTTGCGAGTACGAACGCGATTGCTAGTTTTCCGTCAGGACTTTATACGACGTTAATGATTATTGGTTATATTCTGATGCTAGTTGGCGTATTTATAACTATTCAGGCAGTTTCAGCGATTGTCAGGCATATTCAGAAACAAGACTATTTTTCAACTGAAAATAGTCAACAGATGAATCGAATCGTAAAAGGTCAGATATGGATACTGGGCTCGTCGTTGTTAATGGCTTGTGCAAACCAATTGACGGTTAGTTGGCTATATCGGATTAGTCAATTTGGCCTTGGATGGGACAACTTGCTGAGCGCTTTTGTTGACCTAATTATCTTTGCCTTAATTGCTATGATTTACACTCGCGCCGTTAACATGAAGACTGAGAGTGATTTAACTATTTAAGAGGGAGGGTTGTCGTAATGATCAGGATTACCTTGAATGTCGTCATGGCACAACGTAACATGACGACCAGTGAATTAGCTAAACGAGTCGGCATTACGCCAACCAATATTTCAATTTTAAAGACTGGCAAGGCCAAGGCGATTCGATTCAGTACATTAGAAAAGATTTGTGCCGTCCTGGATTGTCAGCCGGGTGACATTATTAGTTACGTTGCTGATAAGTAGTGGTTGTCAGACATAAGAAATTCTTATCAAATTCACAGGCACAAACTATTTTACCTTCTTTGACTAATTTGATAGACTTAAGTTAAGAAAGTTGAGGTGACTGATTGAGATGGCTAGTCATAGGCAAATGATTGACAAACTAGTGTGGTGTTGTTACTAGCGCAGTCTGCGTTAGTAACGATGCACAAACTCAATTTTTAATCTTAACTCGGAAAAAGTAACGAGTAGTCAATTTTTAGGTGAAAGAGGGATTTTATGAACAATTTTCAAAATGACCCACAACCACGGACCATCAACACACAAGTTGGCCTCCGTAGTTTCCTAACTAAAATGTATGGGTTTATGACAATCGCCGTGTTAGTTTCGGCCTTTACCGTTTACTTAGCGATGACCACGTTCCAAGCACAAATTAATGCCGCCTTTTCACAACACCCATTCATCTTCTTGATGATCTTCATTGTCAGCATGTTTGTGATGATTGGTGGGATTCAAGTCAACGCGACACGCAATCCAGCGATGAGCTTCACCTTACTGATGCTCTTTGCCATCATCTTTGGGGTTGAAATGTCAGTGACCTTGTCCTTATACACGGGTGCCGTTATCACCGGTGCGTTCGTTGCAGCTGGAGCTGTATTTGCGACCATGGCGGTGATTGGGACGACGACTAAGCGTGATATTTCACGTATTGGGACGCACTTGATTGCAGCCTTGATCGGGTTGTTTGTCGCTTCACTGGTCAATATGTTCTTACAAAGTGCCATGATTAGTTACATCTTTTCATACATTGGTGTATTGATCTTCGCCGGCTTATCCATGTGGGACGCTAACCGGATGCGCAACATGTATTTGCAATATGGTGACCAGGTTTCATCGACTGGTTTGGCCGTTACTGGGGCCTTACAATTATACTTGGACTTCGTTAACTTGTTCCTCTACTTCGTCCAAATCTTCGGTGGCTCAAGCCGCGACTAATCATTAAGATAATTATTAAGGATTATGACCAAGATGTCATAATCCTTTTAATTTACCGAAAATGGGTTATTTCACGGGTTTTCGGTGGACCGAACTCCCGTTTTACTTAATTGTTTGGTACAATTATAAGGGTAAATAATTAGTCGTTCAGCCTGTACTGACAGGCGCTGCGAATCAGACCGCCAATCGAGTGGTATTAATGGTCTGAGTGACGGATTTTCATAAAAATGATGATTTAAATTAAGAGATGGGGAGCAAACTAATGGCAAAAAAATTATTACTGATTGATGGTAACAGTGTGGCATTTCGGGCGTTCTTTGCGTTGCATAGTCAACTGGAACGGTTCGTAAATCCAGACGGCCTGCATACCAACGCCATTTATGGCTTCAATACAATGCTTGACCACATGATCAAGGCAGTCGAACCCACGGATATGTTAGTGGCTTTTGATGCGGGTAAGACCACGTTTCGAACAGCCATGTACGATAATTACAAGGGCGGCCGGGCTAAGACGCCTAGTGAGTTTTCTGAACAAATGCCGTATATCAAACAGCTATTAGACGCGTATGGTATCAAACATTATGAATTAAAAGACTACGAAGCCGATGACATTATTGGCACACTGGCCGGTCAAGCGGATCAAACCGGCTACACCACGACGGTCGTCACTGGTGACCGTGATTTGACGCAGTTGACGACCGAGCATACCACGGTGGCCGTGACCGTTAAAGGTGTTTCTGAAGTGGAACACTATACGCCGGCGCACGTTGAAGAAAAGCTGGGCATCACACCGGCACAAATTATTGACATGAAGGGGTTGACAGGTGATACCTCGGATAACTATCCGGGTGTCACCAAGGTTGGTGAGAAGACCGCCCTTAAATTACTCAAACAGTATGGTACGATGGAAGGCATTTATGAAAACATCGATGCCATGAAGCAGAGCAAGATGAAGGAACATCTGATTGAGGATCGCGAACAAGCGGCGCAGGCTAAGGTGCTAGCAACAATCAAGCGGGATGCGCCGATTGATGTTCAATTGGCTGATTTATCCTATGATGGCCCGGATCTTGACCAGCTGGCCGCGTTTTATCAGAAGATGGACTTTCAATCATTTTTGAAGAAATTACACCTACAGTCGGACGAACCAGCAACGCCCGTTGATTATACCGTCTTGACGAAAGCTAACCTGACGGAATTGCAACAATTTACCGATCACGTGGACTTTTATTTGGAGATGCCAACGCCGAACTACCACACGTCGGCCTTTGCTGGCTTTGCCATCGGAGCGGATGATCACTGGTACATCAGTCGGGATGTGGAATTATTAATGCAACCGACTGTGGCTGATCTCTTGAGTAGCACAACGATTACCAAGGACGTTTTTGATATGAAACGCACGACGGTCGGGCTTAATCGTTTGGGTATTCAGCTAGGTAAAGTCGATTTTGATCTTTTACTCGTTTCATACTTATTAGATACAAATGATAACAGTAACGATTTGGGAAGTTTAGCTGAGCAACACGGGTACACTGACTTACCGAGTGACGAGACCGTTTATGGTAAGGGCGTTAAGCGTGCCATTCCTGAAGATGATGACGTCTTCTTTAGTCATCTCGCCCGGAAATTGGCCGCAATCGCTAGTTTGAAGCCACAGTTATTAAAGGAATTGGCAGCCAATGAGCAGGATCAACTTTACGATGATATCGAAAAACCGATGGCTAATGTCTTAGCTCAGATGGAAATCGCCGGCATTACGGTCGACAGCAGTCGACTTAAAGCCATGGGCAGTCAGTTTACAGAACGGTTGAGTGAAATTGAACAGACGATTTATCAAGAAGTCGGTGAAGAGTTCAATATTAATTCACCTAAGCAACTAGGTCACATCTTGTTTGAAGAAATGAAATTACCCGTAATCAAGAAGACCAAGACAGGGTATTCTACCGCCGTAGACGTTCTAGAAAAGTTAGCACCGGAAGCACCAATCGTCGCTAATATTTTACAATATCGGCAGATCTCGAAGATTCAATCGACCTACGTTGTCGGTTTGTTAGATGCCATTCATTCTGCTGATCAAAAGGTGCATACGCGCTACTTGCAAACGTTGACCCAAACCGGCCGGTTGTCGTCCGTTGATCCAAACTTACAAAACATTCCGGTGCGCTTGGAAGAAGGGCGTAAGATTCGACAAGCCTTTGTTCCTAGTCATGAAGGTTGGCAGATTTTCTCGTCTGATTATTCGCAAATCGAATTACGGGTTCTCGCGCATATTACTGATGATGAAAATATGCAGGCCGCTTTTAAAGCGGGTGATGATATTCATGCCGCAACGGCCATGCGAATCTTTCATTTGAACTCAGCTGAAGAGGTGACGCCAAATATTCGACGGCAAGCCAAGGCGGTTAACTTTGGAATCGTCTATGGAATTAGTGATTACGGCTTGTCACAAAATATCGGCATTACGCGTAAACAGGCTCGCAGCTTTATTGACGCTTACTTCAAAGAATATCCGGGTGTCAAAAAGTATATGGATGAAATTGTCCAAACGGCGAAAAAACAAGGTTATGTGGAAACCATTTCACATCGACGCCGGTACTTGCCAGATATTAATTCCAAGAGCTTCAACCAACGCTCATTCGCTGAACGGACAGCCATGAATACCCCCATCCAAGGGAGTGCGGCTGATATTATCAAGATTGCGATGATTAAGATGCAAGATAAGTTACAGGCTGCGGGTTTGAAAGCAACCATGCTGTTACAAGTTCATGATGAATTGATTTTTGAAGCGCCAAAAGAAGAAATTCCAGTTTTAGAAAAATTAGTGCCAAGCGTGATGGATTCCGCCGTACAGTTAGCCGTACCGTTAAAGGTTGAGAGCCACTACGGTGATACTTGGTACGATGCAAAATAGGGGGAACCACCATGCCTGAATTACCTGAAGTTGAAACTGTTCGTCGCGGCTTAAATCGTCTGGTTAGCGGGGCAACGATTGCTAGTATCGAGGTTTTTTGGCCGAAAATTATTAATAATGATGTCGATAGTTTCAAACAGCGTTTAGCCAACCAAACGATCCAGACCATTGATCGGCGGGGGAAGTATTTATTGTTTCGCTTTAGCAATGGTCTGACGATGGTGTCGCATTTGCGGATGGAAGGCAAGTATAATGTTGTACCGCGTGGTGAAGATCAAGGTAAACACACGCACGTGATCTTCCATCTGACCGATGATCGTGATTTGCTGTACAACGATACGCGTAAGTTCGGGCGAATGACGCTCGTGCCGACCGGTGAAGAAAACACGGTGGCGGGATTGCGGACAATTGGCCCGGAACCCGTTGCTGAACAGTTAACACTGGCTTATATGACGGCCACTTTTGGCAAGTCGAAAAAGATGATCAAGCCACTATTATTGGATCAAAGTAAGATTGCGGGTATTGGGAACATTTATGCGGACGAAACGCTATGGATGAGTAAGATTCATCCAATGCGGCCTGCTAATTCACTAACTACTGATGAGATTGCAACATTGCGCCAAAACATTATTGATGAAATGGCGATGGCAATTAAAGGTCACGGCACCACTGTTCATTCATTTTCAACGGCATTTGGTGAGGCCGGTCAGTTTCAAAATCACTTACACGTCTATGGTCGTGAAGGGGAACCTTGCGAACGGTGTGGCACGATTATTGAGAAAATCAAAGTGGCACAGCGAGGGACCCATTTTTGCCCGTTAGAACAACGGTTGTAGGTGATCAAGATGACAAAGTTGATTGGATTGACTGGTGGCATTGCCACTGGTAAGTCGACTGTTTCTAAGCTGCTGGCAACTAAGCTACCAATCGTTGATGCGGATAAAATTGCGTGGCAGGTTGAAGGGCCAGGCCAACCGACGACCCAAAAGATTGTGGCGCACTTTGGTCAGCAAGCAGTGCTGGCAGACGGGCGGCTGAATCGGCCATGGCTTGGCCAGTTGGTTTTTAACGATGCTCAAGCTTTACAAGCCTTAACCGCAATTACACGGTTACCGATTCAGTACGCGATGTTCGAAGCGATTGTCGCGGCGAACCAGCAACAGCCCGACGCAATTATTTTAGATGTGCCGTTGTTATTTGAAAGTGGCTGGCAACATGTTTGTGATCAAGTGTTGGTTGTGACGGCATCACCCGCCGTAGTATTGCAGCGGTTGATGGCGCGTAACCACTTATCGCAACAGGCGGCTCAGGCACGAATTGACAGCCAAATGCCACTTGCACAGAAGGTCGCAAGGGCTGACGTTGTCATTGATAACGGGGCCAACATTGATAAAACTAAAGCAGCCGTGTTAAAATGGCTGAAAACTATTACTAAATAAAGAAAAACTGATTGTTAGTTGTTACAAGGGGTGAGAAGTCTATGCAATGTCCACATTGTCATCATAATGGCTCCCGCGTGGTTGACAGTCGACCAACTGATGATGGTCGCGTGATTCGACGGCGCCGGGAATGCGAAAACTGTGGGTTCCGGTTCACAACATTTGAACGGGTCGAAGCCACGCCATTATTAGTCATTAAGAAAAATGGTGCCCGCGAAGAATTCAATCGTGAAAAAGTCTTGCGCGGAATTATTCGCTCGGCCGAGAAACGACCCGTTAGCATGGAAACCATGACGGGCGTCGTTGATGATGTTGAAAATAAGGTCCGGTCACTGGGCGAAAATGAAATTTCAAGCCAAGTTATCGGCGAGTATGTCATGGAGCAATTGGCAGATATTGACGAAATTTCGTACATTCGTTTTGCCAGTGTTTACCGGCAATTCAAGGATATGCACGTCTTCTTGAATGAACTCCAAGATATGATGGAGCGTGATAAGGTCAAACTGGCAAAACCGTCAGCGAAGACGACCCACGCACCTAAACGAAAAAAAGATTAGTGAAAAAGAATGGTGAACAACATGCCAAATGATGAACCCTTAACACCCAAAACTGGGTTAGTGGTCCCGCAAGCACCAGCGCTCAGTGCGGCGCAACAAGCTGTATTGGCGGAATTATACTTGCCACTGATGGGGCCATTGGCATATAGCTTGTACGCGGCGTTACGTAGCTTACAGAGTAGCGAGAATGAGCTGAGCAATCGACGCAGTCACGCGGAACTGCTGGGCATCCTAAATGTGGACTTGCCGACGGTGTTAGCGGCTCGGCGTAAACTTGAAGCAACTGGCTTGTTGCGCAGCTATTATCAACAAGATGAATTGGGTGCCATGTACATTTATCAATTACAAGCACCATTACTGGCGTTACAATTCTTTGCGGATGATCTATTGAGTGTCCTATTGTTAGATACGGTCGGTGAGTTACGTTATCAACAACTTGCTGGCGATTTTGCAGCACAGCCGATTGACTTGACGGCTGCCAAAGACGTGACGGCAAATATCTTAGATGTGTTTCACGTTGATAGTCAAAAAGTTACGACGCCACCTCTTTCAGTGCAAAAGGTGCGCGCCCAATTGGCGGCCAATGAACCGGCCGAGGATCACTCGCCCGTGCTCAGTGACGATGACTTTGACTGGCAACTGTTGGGGCAAATTTTAAAGCAGAACTATGTTGATCTCAAACAGGTTGCGAGTTCACGGCAACTGATCATTACGGAAAGTCGGGTCTACGGCATCAGTGAGATTGAGATGGCTAAGTTAATCAGTGAAGTGGCTAGTTTAACAACGGGTCAGTTTGATGAAAATCAATTGAAATTATTGATTGCGCGGCGCTATGAACGGCCCGCAGTTTCGAGTCAGCAGGTCGCTACGGAAGCAACGGTTGCAACGACGACCACTAAGGATAACAAGGCTTCAGCACAGCTCTCAACGGCTGAGCAGCAACTCGTGACGTATGCTAAGCAGACAGCGCCGTATGACTTTTTATCAGCTTTGAAGCAGGAGAAACATGGTTTTGTGACGAGCGGTGAGAACCGACTAGTTCATGATTTAATTGGTCGGGGGGTATTACCCAATGCCGTCATCAACATGGTGATCTACTACTTATTGCAAAATCGGGAGTTAGCTGCCCTTAATCGTAATTTGCTAGAAACAGTCGCCAATGATTGGCAACAACACGGCATTACGACGCCGGAAGCGGCTTTGATGTATTTGAAGCAACGTAAACAGCCGAAATCAACACCAACACGGCGCAAGAACAATCGACCGACGCGTAAGGAGATTATGCCAAAGTGGGCCCAACAACAGCAACAGACTGAGAGTGGTAAGCAACCAGCTCAGACCGGTAAACAAATTACTGCTGCCCAACGCAAACAGCTTGCTGATCGACTAGCAAAGCTTGAGACAAATTCGGAAAAGGAGGACTAAAACATGGAGAATATCTCAGAAACACTCCGGACGTTAATGAATCGGAAAAACTTGAATCATCGGTATGAGGCGTTAATGACAGCTGTGTACCAAGATCCAGATGTTCGCCAGTTTTTAGCTGCTCATCAAAACGAATTATCTTCGGATGCGCTAGAACGTTCAGCGGCTAAATTATATGAATTTTGTGAAGAGAAACGTAAAATTGCGCGGCACGAGCCAACTCAAGCACCTGGGTATCAGCCGACATTAGTGATGAGTAATCACTTGATTGACATTGCTTATCAGCCAACACCACAAATGCAAGAACAGCAAGCTGCTCACGCATTGCAACAGCGGGTTCGATCAATCAGCATGCCGAAAAATATTCAGACGGCGGACTTAAAGACGTATGATCAAGATGGTGACCGGGCGACAGCATTAATGGCAGCACTTGATTTTATTGATGCCTATACACAAGCGCCCAAGCGTTTTCACCGGGGCTTATATCTCTACGGCTCATTTGGTGTCGGTAAAACTTATTTACTCGGTGGGATGGCGAACGCGTTGGCAGCTAAGGGTTTCAATACGACCTTGATTCATTTTCCGAGTTTTGCGGTCGAGATGAAGCGCTCAATTAGTAACAATACGTCGGCGGATAAGGTCGATGCGATTAAACGGGCACCGATTCTCATGATTGATGATATCGGTGCGGATGCTTCGTCGACTTGGATTCGGGACGATGTGCTCGGGGTTATTCTGGAGTATCGAATGCAGGAGGAACTGCCAACTTGTTTCTCGTCTAATTTTTCGATGCAAGAATTGCAAGATGGTTATTTGACGCTCTCACAAAAGGGTGATGAAGAACCAGTCAAAGCGCAGCGAATCATGCAACGGGTACGTTACCTTGCGAGTGAGATTGAGATGGTCGGTCGTAATCGACGACTCAATCCCGATGCTTAAAATCAAGAGTTGACTTTTAGTTTAAAAGTGGTTTAATGAAAACAGATGCAAAAGACACGCTTTGTTTACCATGGATTGCAGAGACCAAGACCTTGTTCTGGAAGTCTTGGACCGGGTTTACGAAGATACCACTTTTGTGAACATGCTCAATTGAGCCGGAACGCTTCCGTTATTAGCGCTAATGAGTCAGTGTCTTTGATGACACTGAAAAATCGGGTGGAACCACGTCAATGACGTCCCTAATGCTAGTTCAGTCTGGCATTAGGGACTTTTTTGTCGTCCCGGCGCGGTGTTTTGGTGAGTGGGTAAATTTTAAGGAGAGTGTCAAGTATATGGCAAGTATTAATGTTAAGTTCCCAGATGGTGCTGAAAAGCAATTTGATGCCGGCGTAACGACGGAAGAAATTGCAAAGTCAATTAGTCCTTCATTGGCTAAACGGTCGGTTGCTGGTAAGTTCAACGATCAGATCGTGGACTATCGCCAACCACTGACAACCGATGGTAGTATCGAAATTATCGCTGCTGATAGTGAAGACGGCCTCAATGTTTTACGGCAAACGGCTGCCCAAGTATTAGCTAACGCGGTTAAACAATTATTCCCTAACATTCATTTTGGGAGTGGTGAAGGGAATGCCAACGGTTTCTTCTTTGATACCGACAATCCTGACGAAGACGGTAAACAAGTCAGTGAAGATGATTTGGAAGCCATCAGTGATAAGATGGCTGCAATTATCAAACAAGATTTACCAATCGAACGCGAAGTCTTATCAAAGGCTGACGCTTTAGCTTTAGTTGGTGACAACCCTTACCAACAAGACTTAGTTAACGAACGTGCCGCCGCCAACAATGATCAAGTCGTTGTTTACAAGCAAGGGGACTTCGTTGATTTATCTGACGGTGCCCAATTAGCTTCAACGGGGAAAGTCAAGGTCTTCAAGTTATTATCCGTTGCCGGTGCATACTGGCAAGGTAAGTCCAGCAATCCAATGTTACAACGGATTTACGGGACGGCCTTCTTAAAGCAAAAAGACTTAGATGCTGACCTCAAGCGGCGTCAAGAAGCCCGCGAACGTGATCACCGGGTCATTGGTAACGAATTAGACTTATTCTTCGTTGATCCTAAGGTCGGGAATGGCTTGCCTTACTGGATGCCAAATGGTGCAACGATTCGTCGCCAAATCGAACGTTACATTATCGACAAGGAAGTTGCAAATGGCTACCAACATGTATACACGCCAGTTTTAGCTAACTTGGACGTTTACAAGCAATCTGGTCACTGGGACCACTACCGTGAGGACATGTTCCCACCAATGGACATGGGTGACGGCGAACAATTGGAATTACGGCCGATGAACTGCCCATCACATATCCAGATTTACAACCATCACATTCGCTCATACCGTGAATTACCATTGCGGATCGCTGAACTCGGCATGATGCACCGTTACGAAAAGTCTGGCGCCTTAACTGGATTATCACGGGTTCGTGAAATGACTTTGAACGATGGTCATACCTTCGTTGCGTTGGATCAAATTGAAGAAGAATTCAAAAAAATCTTGAGTTTGATGGTTGAAGTATACGAAGACTTTGACATTTCTGATTACCGGTTCCGTTTGAGCTACCGTGATCCTGAAAACAAGGAAAAGTACTTCGATGATGACGCTATGTGGGAACGCAGTCAAAAGATGTTGAAGTCCGCTATGGATGATATGGGCTTGGATTACTTCGAAGCTGAAGGTGAAGCTGCTTTCTATGGTCCTAAGTTGGATGTTCAAACTAAGACGGCCCTTGGTGGTGAAGAAACCTTATCAACTATCCAATTGGACTTCTTGTTACCAGAACGCTTTGACTTGAAGTACGTTGGTGCTGATGGTGAAGAACATCGTCCAGTTATGATTCACCGTGGTCTTGTTTCAACGATGGAACGGTTCGTCGCTTACTTAACTGAAATTTACAAGGGTGCTTTCCCAACCTGGTTAGCACCTAAGCAAGTAACAATCATCCCAGTTAACAATGGTGCGCACGGTGCCTACGCTGAAACCGTTCGTCGTCGTTTGGCAGCTGAAGGTGTTCGGGTAAGTATCGATGACCGTAACGAAAAGATGGGTTACAAGATTCGCGAATCACAAACGAAGAAGGTTCCATACTTGTTAGTTGTCGGTGACCAAGAAGTTGCTAACGGGAGTGTTTCAGTTCGGAAGTACGGTGAAGAACGGACTGAATCCGAAGCCGTTGACATGTTCATTGGTGCCATCACGCAAGAAATCAAGCATTACAGTCGTGGTGCAAGCAAATAATTAACAGCCAATGGCATCAATATTGATTGATGGGTTGACAAGGGCCGTGGTTCTTGTTAATATATTGGAGTTGAGAAAAAAAGCAGAAGCACCCGCTTCTCGCCTTGGTGACCAGAGTCATCGGGCAGATGAACGATGAATTGATTCCCATTAACGGGGTTGAGCGGGCGTACTATGCGCCCGCTCTTTTTGTGAATTTCTCTAAAATATTTCGGAGGTGAATTACCATAGCTAAGGATTCAATGGTTAATGACGGCATCCGTGCTCGCGAAGTACGTTTGATCGCCAGCGATGGTGAACAATTAGGTGTCAAGTCACGACAAGAAGCAATGCAGATTGCTGAAGACGCTAGTTTAGATCTAGTATTGGTTGCGCCGAAAGCAAAACCACCCGTGGCCAGAATTATGGATTATGGGAAGTACCGTTTCGAGCAACAAAAGAAGGATCGGGAAGCCCGTAAGAAGCAAAAAGTGGTCAGCATCAAAGAGGTCCGCTTGAGCCCAGCTATCGACACCAATGACTTTAACACGAAGCTGAAACATGCTGAAAAGTTCTTGTCAAAAGGTGACAAGGTTCGCGTCTCCATCCGGTTTAAGGGCCGCGCTATTACCCATAAGGATATTGGTCGCCAAGTCTTAAATCGAATGATTGAAGCTACTAAGGAATTTTCTACGGTCGAAGCCTATCCTAAGATGGATGGACGGAGTATGTTCCTAGTACTAGCACCAAAAACAGATAAGTAATTTCTAGGAGGATTATTGATTATGCCAAAACAAAAGACAAACCGCGCTGCTGCAAAGCGTTTCAAGGTAACTGCTAAGGGTAAGATTAAGAGCGCCAACGCTTTTACTAGTCATCGTTTCCATGGTAAGACTAAGAAACAACGTCGCCAATTACGTGGTACGGCTATTATCGAAAAGCCAATGGTCAAGACATACCACAAGTTATTACAAAAATAATTCACAACGTTTTAGTTAAATCTAGGAGGAAATAACATGGCTCGAGTAAAAGGTGGAACTGTAACACGTAAACGTCGCAAACGGATTTTAAAATTAGCTAAAGGTTACCGTGGTGCTAAGCACATCCAATTTAAGGTTGCTAAGGACCAAGTAATGAAGTCATACCTATACGCCTTCCGCGATCGTCGCCGGCGTAAGAGTGACTTCCGTCGTCTTTGGATTGCCCGGATTAACGCGGCAGCCCGGATCAACGACATCAGCTACAGTCAATTAATGCACGGTTTAAAGTTAGCTAACGTTGACGTTAACCGTAAGATGTTAGCTGATTTAGCTGTTAACGATGCTGATGCTTTCAAGGCATTGGTTGACACTGCTAAAAAGGCACTTGCTTAATTTAAAACTTAATTAGGGCTTGCTCTAATGTTTGAACGACCGTCATCCTGTATGGGTGGCGGCCGTTTTTTTTGACGCTTGATTAAGGGAACACGATTCCTGGACAAGATGGTTCGGTGTGTTGACGTCCTTACTGAATCTTGAGATTGATTTGACACATTATTGTGATATAGTAACGATGTAATCGCTTACATATGTGTTGATTAATTATTTGGCTGGGAGCTTTGGAGAAGGGGTGTCATCATGGTAACAGTTTTACCTAAAGCAGTTAAGGTCTGGATGGGCGCCAACATCTTGCAGATTGAGTTTGATAATGGGGAGTTTTGATACATGCGTACACATTTCATTGATGACTATGTTTCTGCGTGGTCACCAAAAAAGGGTAAGGGGAAGCGGCGCAATTTGTGGTTAATGCCATCTTGGGAATGGTTGGGTGCTAATGCTCGGATTGAACCGGATGGCACTGTCGTGTTGTTCGAAAAGGATGTTTATACGGCCCAAGAACTTTGGCATAATAGTGTGACGCGAATTGACTTGGTCTCTGGCGTGCACTGATTCATAAAAGATGATGCCAAATAAAAATGGACTTGGTCATTTGACTGAGTCCATTTTTTGATGCCGCTTGGAGTATACGTGGATAACGGCCTAAGTGAGCCATTTAGTGCGCGACTCTGATTTATGAAAATCGAGTGTGATTTCTGATTGGTTAAGCCAGTCTGCCATTGTCTATTCGTGATAATCTTCGTTATAAATAAAGCGATGCAGTTTTAGGTATTGTGCACCGAGTTTGCGTTCATTTTCATTATCTTTAGGGTAATAATAACGACGACCAGCCAATCCTTTAGGCATGTAGTTTTGTTGGGCAATCTGATGTGGCATTTGGAATGGATTATCGATCAGACCACCACCTGTAATTTCCTCGGAGTGTTTGTAGTGCATATCGCGCAATCCACGGGGCATGGGGTGCTGACTTGGATTTTGTGTGTCCTGGTCTAGTTTTTCCCAAGATTGGTCAAACGAACCAGACTTGGGTGAAATGCACATCAGCATGGTGGCAAACATTAGTGGATATTTTGCTTTGGGCATGCCAATCTTTTCGGCTTGATTGGCAGCGACCACAATTTGTGTGACCTGTTCCGGGTTAGCTAAGCCGATATAAGTGTATGGAATTTCACGTAGCCGGCGGACCACTGAGGGTAAGTCATCATTTTTTAACAAAATGGTTAAGTAGTAGAGCGCCGCGTCAGTATCTGAGCCAGCCATCGAATCCGAATAAGCCGACAGATAGTCATAATGCTTAGTTGCCTTCCGGTCGTAGCTAAAATGCTGTTGCTGGGCAAAGTGTTGTACCGCAGCAACAGTGATTTGCTTCTGGTCAATAGCGTGGAGCGTTTCCAAGATATTTAACGCAATTCGCAGATCCCCTTCGGCCGAAATAGCGATCAGGTTGAGGGCTTTAACATCCACCTGATCGTCGGTTAGGTTGTAAATGTCGGTTACCGCACGGCGTAAAGCAATCTCGATATCTGTATCGCTCAGTGGTTGAAACTCAAAAATTTGACAGCGCGAACGAATGGCCGGAACGATTGACATAATCGGATTTTCGGTCGTTGAGCCAATTAGCATCACGTGCCCATTCTCTAAGTAGGGCAACAAAAAATCCTGCAATGTTTTAGTCATTCGGTGAATTTCGTCAATTAATAGAACAAACGATTGCTCTGGGTATTGTGCGATGGCTTTCGTCAGCTGTGCCTTATTTTCGGTCGAAGCATTAAAAGCCACGAATGGATAATCGTCTTGACTCGCAATAATCTGCGCCAAACTAGTTTTGCCAGTTCCCGGCGGCCCCCACAGAATGAGGGGAATATTAACATGTTGATCAATAATCTGGCGTAATGGCTGGCCTGCCTTCAACAGATCCTGTTGCCCGACCATCTGTTCCAGTGATTGCGGGCGCATTTGATCAGCCAGTGGTGTTTTAAATGCCAATTTCAAAGTCCTTTCTGATTAAGTGTTTTAGTCAAATTGATGCTATCATCATAGCACTAATATTTTGGAAACTGAAAAAGAAAGTTTGGCAGGTTAGCGGGGAACGATGCTGAAATGAGTGAGTCTGATACCATAGGTTTGACGTTGGCTCGAGTGATGGGTTGAAGGCGTATTGATTTAAGTTTTCATGTTTGTTGATGAATGAGAAAGGCGATATTGTTTCGTAGATGGTATTGAGTCAGCTTGGGGAGATTAATAGCTTGGAATTACCCCCCCGTGTATACGGAAAACAGATTAAACGAATCCCGGGGAGTGCAACATCAGTTGTAAGCACTAAAAGACAGAAAAGGACAGCGTATTTGGCGAGTTAAAGTTGATCATTATCGCGCGAGCCGTAATACCCGTCAACTCATTTCCATCCTTCAATAACTACCTTGCCAATCATATGATGTTGCTCGATAAGTTGATGGGCCTGCCGCAAGTTAAGCGCGTTGATTGGCCGTAGTGTCTGCGATAGCGTGCTTTGAAGCAAGCCACGGTCAAGTAAATCCGCAATGGTTTCTAAGATATCGTGCTGACTAATCATGTCGGCCGTGTGGTAGTAGGATTTTGAGTACATCCATTCCCAAGCAAATGTCCCGCGTTTCTTGGTTAGTTTTTTAAGGTCGATTGGACGCCGATTTTCGGTAATTGATGCGATGTGGCCACCGGGTTTAATGAGCGTACATATCTCATTCCAGTGACTGTCAAGATCGCTTAATCCGAGGATGTAATCGACATCTTTAATACATAAAGCATGTACTTCACTAACCAAATCATGATGATGATCGACGACTAAATCGGCGCCGTGTTGCTGCGTCCAAGCGATACTTTCAGGTCGTGAAGCACTACTAATAACTGTGAGCCCCGCTAATTTTGCTAACTGAGTAGCAATTGAACCGACACCACCAGCGCCATTGATGATGAGAATGGTTTGATTGCATTTTTCGGAATTAGGTTTAGCTGGGTCAAAAGGAATGTGAAGTTGTTCAAATAATGCCTCGTATGCGGTCAGCGAAGTAAGTGGCATGGCCGCACGGGCAGCGGTTGTTAATGTCGCGGGGGCGTGACCGACAAGGCGTTCATCAACCAGGTGATAAGCACTGTCGCAGCCGGGACGTCTAAATGAGCCAGCATAAAAGACGTGGTCGCCGGGTTGAAACAGGGTGACAGCTTCTCCAACAGCGGTCACAATACCAGTGGCGTCCCAACCGAGGATCTTGGGTCGCATGAGGTGCTCATGCCCCGTTTTACGAACGCTAACGTCAACAGGATTGACAGCGACGGCTTGAACTTGAACAAGTAAGTCATGACCTTGAGCGCTAGGTTTTGAAATCGTCACGTCTCGTAGACTAGCAGGATCTTCAATAGGTAAGTGGTCGGTAAAACCAATTGCATGCATTATTAATCAAACCCCTTTCATGACATTACTATAGGTTACCAGTGAGGAATAAACAAGACGTGAATTATTTGCCACATAGGGACATATTTGTCACGCCTATTAGTCCGGTCTGACGGCAAAGTTGTGCTACAATCAAGACACTTAATTAAGGTAGGGGAAGTTAGATGCAGCGACAAGTATACGATTGTACGCCGGGTTGTCCGGTTGAAAGTACCTTGCAAGTTATTGCCGGCAAGTGGAAGAGCGTGATTTTGTATCATTTATTTACGGCAGGAACATGCCGGTTCAGCATTTTGCAAAAACGACTGCCGGGTTGTTCGCGGCGGATGCTAGCTCGCCAGTTACAAGAATTGGTTCAAGACGGGGTGATTGCAAAACGAGTTTATCCGGTCGTGCCACCGAAAACGGAGTATTGGATCACGCCATTTGGTCAGACCTTGAAACCGGTGATTATGGCTATGGAGACGTGGGGCCGACAGTATAATTCAGTGAATGGAAAACCTCGTCAATAGGAATGTGAGAACGGGCATAGTGTGAGTTTCAAGGAATTGTTGTCGGTTTTGTTAGGGGCGATTGTGCTTGGTGCCTTGCTCGCATTAATAGTGACTGTTTAACTAGGCTAGTAAAGAATTGATGTGATTCTTTACTAGCCTAGTTGTTTTCTAATCTAATAAAACGGGAGTCTGACGTAAAAAGTACACCGATAGATCACTGTTTGGCAGCATTTCTTGAATAATCATGGGTTTGCAGTAAGCAATGATACCGTATTAAGTCTGAGATAGGTTGTGGATTAGTTGCTTGTTAGGAGGTGCATGTTAGATAATTATTAACAACTTAATGAAGTGCAGCATGGCCGTAAATCTCGTTCGCTAAATGGGGGTGCCATTATGAAAAATTGCTTTGGAATCATTGGTGGGATGGGAACAATGGCGACGGAGGACTTTGTGCATACCGTGAACCGGCTGACCGTTACCCATCGTGACCAGGATTATTTAAACTACGTCATTTTAAATGATGCTGAGATACCAGATCGCACCGCATATATTTTGGATCATAACTGTGCCAACCCGTTACCATCATTGGAAGCGGATGTGCAGCTACTTAATCAATTAGGGGTCATGTTTATTGTGATGACGTGTAACACAGCACATTACTTCATTCCCGCATTGACGGCGCTTTCTAACGTGCCAATTTTGAATATGCCGGCCTTAGCGGTAACAGCAGCCTGTCGATCACAGCAACCGCGACCGTTACGAATCGGTATTTTAGCGACAACGGGAACACTAGAGTCGCAACTTTATCAACAACTTATTCGGTCTAATGGACATATTCCTGTGATACCCAATAAGCAGCAGCAAGCTCAAGTGATGACCTTAATTTATGACGACATCAAGCAACGTGATTTTGTAGATCGGGTCAAATTTCATGGCTTAATTGATCAATTATTGAATGCTGCTGATTGTGACGCCGTCATTCTCGGCTGCACCGAATTGTCGGTGGCTCAGGATGCTGCGCCATATGATTCTGAACGAATTATTGACGCACAGTATGAACTAGCTCGAGCAACCGTCCAACGCGCACAGGCAACTAAGCCAGCGTTGATACTTCGTCGGCGGCCATCGATTAGGCGGTAGGAGGGTGCAGGTAACTGGATAAAAATGATTTTTGATCTATTTAGTACGTGTGATTGTAGCTGTTATAACACCACTTTCGTATACATGAAGAATAGTAAAATTGTAAGCGCTCAAATCGTTGCTAACTAGCCTATTCTCGCACATACAAGGTTGGGTCCGTCTCCACACAGTCCCGCACAACAAAAAAGCGAGCCTTCAATTGAAGGCTCGCTTTGTGTTCTCGATTATTCAGTGTGGTGCTTCCGAACTGGGCTGACCCAGGTGCCGCTGCCGTAACCCAGGATGGTTTTAACGGCTGGAATCAGCGTAGTGACCAGAGCGAGGGCGTTAACCTGCCAGTAAATCAGCATGTAGAGTGGCATGAAAATCAGATATTTAAACTTGCGGCCACGGTCGTCAACGATCAATGCGGACAATAGCTGCAAGACGCCGGCGAACATTTCGAAGGTCACGAAGATGAAGGCCATGCAGAACATATGATAGACGCGCTCGTAATTGCCAGTAAAGAAGAAGGTGACGAGCGAGATCAGGAAGATCAGTGTTGAGACAAAGAAGAATAGGGACCAGATGATGCTCAGTGTTTGATCAGTAATAAAAGCCCATTGCTTCAAATACTTACCGGGATGACTGACAACCCGTTTAAAGTTGGTCAACAGCACTTCGGTACCACCTTTGGCCCAACGTTTGCGTTGATGATAAAGGGCGTCTAGATTCTCGGGGACGTTCATATAGAATAGAATGTCTGGCGAGAAAACGGTCGTCCAACCATTCAACTGGTGATCCCAAGCAATACTGATATCTTCGGTCGCGCGATCTTGCCGGAATAAGCCGACGTCAATCAGAGCGTCACGACGGTACATTGTATTGGCACCACTATAGGCATACATGTTACCTAAAGCACTGACTTGGCTCCGCTTGATAACACCAACGATACTTGAAAATTCTACGGTTTGCGACTTAGCGATGATCGTGCTTCGGTTCTGAACGTCCATGTTGGCCATGACCGCTGCCGTATTGGCGTGTTCTTCGCCCATGAAGTAACTCATATATTTCCACAGTGCATCGGGTTCTGGAATGGAATCAGCGTCATTACTTAAAATGAATTCACCACGGGCAAAGCCGACACCGACGTTGAACGCGTGGGCCTTACCCTGATTTTTCTTGATTGTTACCACGCGTAGGTTGTCGTACACGCTCTGGAGACGTTCTAAAATAGCTGGGGTCTCATCAGTCGAACCATCGTCTGTGACCAGCACTTCATATTTTTCATAATTTAAATTGTTCATTAAATAGTTGATTGTGTGTTCAATCATGACTTCCTCGTTATGTGCTGGAATCATGATTGTGATAAAGGGTTGTTCTGCAGGTGTTAGTTGTTTAAATTCAATATCGTCTTTGTGACGATGACGGTAAATCAGCTGGTAGCAGAGTACACCGATAAACCAGGCAAATGCACCGAGAATTGGGTAGGAGACTAATAGTAATAGAACAAAGTTCCAGATACTTTCAAAGGGCTTAAGTGTTTGCATTATTTCCATTGGCTAGTCCTCATACAATCTGTGGATTTCGTTAACATCGAGATTTTGTTCGGGGTCAACCGTGTAGTGCTTGACGTGTTGCCGGAAAGTGGCCTGCCCGAATCGTTGGGTATAAAAGTTATTTAGTTGCCGCTTCCGAATATCTAACTGGTCTTCGTTGTATTGCCGTTCTTTACTGATATGCTGCTTGACCCGGTGATTATTGTGAATCGTGGAGACAATGACCACAATGGCGATTAAGATAAACGCAATAATAAAGAACCGGTCAAAAAAGTAGAACAGCGTCTTACCTTCTTCGTATTTCCAGGCGTGAATGAACTGGGGATTATTCGCAAGTAACGTTGACGAGATAGTCCAGTAGACAGGTACGGCAACGCAGATCCAAGTAATAATTGCGACTAGGGTTTGCCAAAGTTTCGTCCACCAGTGCCCCTTGGAAAAATATTTATCGGTAACGTATTGTTTCATAACATCTTTTTTCTCCATAAACGAACCTCCGAGATGACATATTGTTTAGTGATCGTGCGGATCATATAGTTTATATCATTACTGATATTGTCAGTTTATCGACATAGAACAATACCAGGGTGCCTAACATTAACTGCGATGAACAGTTTTAGAACAATCTGAACATTTAACCATGTCAATAAGTTTACATGAGGATTGCATTGATGTGCAATCAATATACATATCAGTATCATGATATAAGTAAAAGCCACGTATCTTTAATTAATATACACTTAATGGGATACTTTGTTAATCTAATTTGACAAAACGGTCAGTGCGCCGATTGAATGTCAGATTGTGGTTTAGCCATTGCAAATAAACTGGCGAGAAAAGGGCAACCGGCAAAACAGCCCTGAATTTACTGGCGACTTTTAGTGCTATTTTCAATGTCTTACTCGGGCCCCAACCTATCAAATAAATGCGGGTGCGATCAACTTAGTCAAATTTGATCCAGGTGGTGTCATCAAGTTACGACAACTTGGAAGGATTTTCGTTGCTTATTTTCAAAAAACAAATTATTATATAATGATGACTAAAATTTAGCACAATTGCCTAGTGAAATCCGGCTCCAGACCTGATTTAGTCCGGTATTTCACCAATAGTATGATAAAATGGGCTAGTGGGGTTATGCCAATAACCAAAAAATCCAGCGAGAAGCGAAGGGGATAACGATGATTAAGCAATTTAAACCAACTTGGATGATACCAGCAATCTACAATGTGACACCGGCGCAGTTACGAGCGCAGGGCATTAAGGCGGTATTTACCGACCTTGATAACACGTTGATCGCATGGGACAATCCGGATGGCACCCCGGAACTGAAAAAGTGGCTGCACGCGTTACAAGACGCGGGCATTCCGTTAGTGGTGGTGTCGAACAATTCCGAAGCGCGAATTGCTAAGGCGCTGCAAAGCCTGGAACTGCCATTTGTTTCGCGGTCACTGAAACCACTACCGCTGGGGATCAGTAAGGCGCGTCATGACCTGGGCTTACACAAAAATGAAGTGGTCATGGTTGGCGATCAGTATATCACCGACATGTGGGCGGCCCATCTTGCGGGCGTGCCCAGTATCTTAGTACAGCCAATCGTGAAGACGGACGCGTGGAATACCCGGATAAACCGTTTCTTTGAACGATTTATCAAATTACGATTAGCACATGTTTATCCAGAAATGCATTTTCAGGAGGACCTTAATAAGTGAGTGAAACATCAGAAGAAACTTTATACTGTATTGGGTGTGGTGCGGCGATTCAAACGACCGATCCTAAGGCGGCCGGCTACACACCGAACAGTGCGTTACAAAAATCATTAGCTAGTGACGCACAGGATTTATACTGTCAACGTTGTTTTCGGCTTCGGCACTATAACGAAATCGTGCCGGTTGGCTTAACGGATGATGATTTTCGTCATTTGTTAGCCACGATTAGAGATGCGAACGCACTGGTTGTGTACGTTGTCGACATTTTTGATTTGAATGGAAGCATCATTCCTGGTCTCCAGCGCTTTGTTGGGGATAATCCCGTTTTGTTAGTCGGTAATAAGGAAGACGTGTTGCCACGTCAGTTACGCCGGACGAAATTGCGGGAATGGATGAATCAACAAGTTCGTGCACAGGGAATCAAACCGGTCGACGTTGCGTTAACGAGTGCCAAGAAGGGGCATTCCATTGATGAGCTCTTGGCGATGATTGAAAAATATCGTCGTGGCCGCGATGTTTATGTCGTAGGGGTCACGAACGTTGGTAAGTCAACGTTGATCAATCGGATTATTGCCAACAATACTGGTTTGAAGGACTTGATCACGACATCCCGGTTCCCAGGGACCACGTTAGACAAGATTGAAATTCCGTTGGATGATGGTCATATGATGGTTGATACACCCGGAATTATTCATCCTGAACAGATGGCCCACGTGTTATCAGGCGATGACCTGAAGTTAGTCTCACCACAACGCGAGATTCGCCCAAAGGGTTTCCAATTAGGCAACGGTCAAACTTTGTTCTTAGGTGGGGTGGCACGGTTAGATATTGTTGATACGTTAAAAGCAACTGGGACGGTCTACGTTGATAATAACTTGACCTTGCACCGAACCCGGACCGAGAATGCGGACAACTTTTATACCAAGCATGTGGGTGAACTGATTACCCCCCCAACTGGCGATGCTGTCGCTGACTTTCCACCACTAGTTCGCCACGAATTCAAAGTGACGGAAATCAGTGATATTGTCTTTGAAGGCCTCGGATGGGTCACGGTGGCTGCGGATACGCGTGTAGCAGCCTGGGCACCAAAGGGTGTTGCAGTCTTGACGCGCCCAGCTATGATCAACAAGCGTTGATGAGTTGTGGTCGGAGTAGAATCTGATTCGCGATTATCAAACAGAAAATTATAGGAGTAAATCAAACTTAATGGAAAACTTACGTGGAAAACAAAAACACTATTTACGTGGTGAAGCCCACCACATGCGGCCACTATTTGCTGTCGGGAAAAACGGCTTGACTGACGAATGGTTGACCCAATTAACGGGTGCGCTGGATAAGCGAGAATTAATTAAAGTCAACATTTTACAAAATGCTGATGTGACAACGGCTGAAGTTAAAGCTGCAATTGAACAGAAAACCGCGATTACGGTCGTTCAAACAATTGGCCGGGTGTTAGTCTTATACTTGCCAGCTAGTCATGAAGAAGACCAGCACTATTCATTGGAAGTTGCTAAGTTATAGGAGGAATGACGGGTGCAGACGGTTAATCAAACAGCGACAAAAGTTCTGACGGAAACGGTGACGGCAATTCCGCATCGCCGTGTTGGTATTTTAGGTGGCACGTTTAACCCACCGCATTTGGGACATTTGATCATGGCCCAGCAAGTTGGTGATCAACTGGGTTTGGATGAAGTTCGCTTTATGCCGGACGCTCAACCACCGCATGTCGACGAAAAGAAGACGATTGCGGTGGAAGATCGTGCGAATATGGTCCAAGAAGCCATTGTTGATAATCCACTATTTCGGTTGGAGACGGCGGAAATCGAGCGGGGTGGCAAAAGCTATACTTACGAAACGATGAAGTTTTTGAAAGCTAAGCATCCGGACACGCAGTACTATTTCATCATTGGCGGCGACATGGTCGATTATTTGCATACTTGGTATCACATTGACGAGCTAGTTAAATTAGTCACCTTTGTTGGTATCAAACGAACCGGGTACCCAACGACGAGTCAATATCCGGTTATTTGGGTCGACGCACCGTTGATCGATATTAGTTCCACTCAGATTCGTCAAAAAATCAGCCATGGGCATTCGGTCCGTTATCTGGTTCCAGAAGCCGTGGCCGCTTATATTAAGGAGCATCATTTGTATGAGCAAAACGATTGAGTATACTGAAGCGATTGTTCCATATCGTCACGAGGAGCTAATGGCAAAAGTTGCCGCCCAGTTGACTGACAAACGCTATCAACACTGCTTACGGGTCGAGGAGACTGCGCGGCAGTTAGCTGCTGACAACGGTGTTGATGTCGAGTTAGCTGGAATTGCGGGGTTATTACACGACTACGCCAAGCAACGCGATGATCAAACATTTATTCAGCTCATTAAGACGCATGGCATGGACCCCAACCTGGTTTCGTATGGGAACGGGGTCTGGCATGGCTATGTTGGCGCTGAACTGATCAAAGATGAGTTGCACATCTACAATGAGCCAATTTTGAATGCGGTGCGGTTACACACGGTCGGTGCGCCTTATATGACTAAACTGGACCAAATCATCTTCATGGCCGATTTTATTGAACCAGCCCGGGACTTCCCCGGTGTTGAAGCGGCTCGTGAAGCGACGGCCAAGTCGTTGGCTGACGGTGTTCGTTTCCAGATTCAACATACACTAGATTATCTGATTCAGAAGGGTGCGCCAGTCTACCCACAAACGTTAGCAACCTATAACGCGTGGGTCGGCGGTGTGGCCCCTCAATTTGCCAATTAAATTTAAGGGAGAGTTTTATGGATAGCAAGGAACTTTTACAATTAACTGTTGAGGCCGCTGACGATAAGCGTGCCGACGATATCGTGGCCTTAGACGTCGCGGAAGTCAGTTTGATGGCGGACTATTTTGTCATCTTATCCGCGGATTCCAAGCGCCAAGTTCAAGCGATTGCTGATAATATCGTGGACTTTGTGCGCAAGGCCGGTTCGGACGTTAAGAGCGTCGAAGGTCGGACTGCGGGCGAATGGGTCTTGATCGATGCCGGTGACGTCATCGTGCACGTCTTCCAAAAGGATGCGCGGGCACACTATAATTTGGAAAAATTATGGTCTGATGCGCCCATCGTCGACGTTGCACAATGGGTAAACGCATGATTTATCAGACGTTTGCCGAACTTTATGACGAACTTTTTGATCCAGCCATGTACCAGCAATGGCTGGATTTTGTCCGTCGTGAGTATCCTAACCAAGATGGTCAGTTGCTCGAATTAGCTTGTGGGACGGGACGCTTAGGGGTGTTGTTAGCCCAAGCCGGCTATCAGGTCACCGGTTTAGATTTGTCGGAGAACATGTTAGCACTGGCACAGCGCCATGCGGACGAGGCAGCCGTGACCTTACCGCTATTACAAGGGGATATGCTCGATTTATCTGAAATTGGGACCTTTGATGCGGTTACCTGTTTTGCTGATTCGTTCTGCTATTTGCCCGATATTACGACAGTCCAACGTGCATTTGAACAAGTGGCTCAACATTTGACAGCGGCCGGCGAATTTTTATTCGACGTCATTACACCTTATCAGACGGATGAGGTCTATCCTGGTTATATGTACAATTATCGCGATGAGGATCGGGCTTTTATGTGGACAAGCTATGCCGGTGAACAGCCGCACAGTGCTGAGCACGATTTAACGTTCTTTATTTATAATGATGATAAGCAGGCCTTCGACGAGGTCAGTGAATTACATCAAGAACAAACTTATGTGTTGGCTGATTATCAACAAGCTCTGCAGGCAGCCGGTTTTAATCATGTCACGGTCAGCGCCGATTTTGGCCGCCAACAACCGGATGATCAGACCACGCGGTGGTTCTTCAAGTGTCGTAAGTAGTAGGAGGAACAAGAATGCAAGCAGTCGGGTTAATAACTGAATACAATCCGTTGCATAATGGGCATCGCTACCATTTGCGGCAAGCACAACAGTTGACCAATGCCGACTGTGTTGTTGTTGTGATGAGTGGTGATTGGCTGCAACGCGGTGAACCGGCCATTTTAGACAAGTGGACACGTGCGAAGCTGGCTTTGGAAAATGGGGCGGATCTAGTAATTGAACTGCCCGTGTTTTTTGCGACCCAACCTGCCCATTTATTTGCACGGGGTGGTATTGAACTACTCAGTGCACTGGACTGTACGAGTGTTGTTTTTGGTGCGGAACATCCTGAGCTGGACTTTCAACGGTTGGCCACGGCAATTGCGGCGCGGCAGGGCAGCTTTACCCACTATAATGCGACTTTTGCCACTCAGTTTAACGCGGCCTTGCAAGCTGCCACGGGCGTGACGTTGACGGCAGCCAATGATATGCTGAGCTTCTGTTATTACGCTGCCAATCAGGCCCTGGCACATCCGATGCAGTTACTGCCGATCAAACGCCGCCAAGCGGATCACGCGACGACGACAATTGCGGCCGATAGTCGCTACGCCAGTGGGACAGCGGTGCGCCAAGCGGCACTTGCACAGGATTGGGCGGCGCTGAAACCAGTTGTCCCGGCCGACACGTTCACGGCACTGACTACGCAACGACTGCAGCGCTGGAGCGACTTTTGGCCATTTTTACAGTATCAATTGCTGACCGTCGACGTTGCCCGTAGTGGACAGTATGATCAGATGGCGGAAGGCTTGGAATACCGGATGCAGGCGATGGCCCAACACGCCACGACTTTTGATGACTTTATTCATCAGGTCAAGTCAAAACGCTATACGTATACACGATTGCAGCGGGTGGCGACAGCCGCACTACTACAACTTACTCAGGCAGAAGTCCAGAAGGCACAGGCACATAATTATCTGCGCGTCTTAGGCTTCACACCTAAGGGGCAGGCTTATTTGCATCAAGTGAAGAAACAGCTCCCGTTGCCGCTGTATACGAAAATCAATCAAGACTTACGCCAGCATGCTCTGAATCTCGATTATCGGGCGGGGCGCGTCTATCAATTAATTAATGGGCAATCGCAAGATTTATATCGACAACCATGGCGGTTACCGGTAACAATTGGTTGACCGCGGCGGGCTTTCTTGATATGGTTAGGTCTAATGACGGGCATTTTGGACTGTCAAGGAAAAAACATTGACAAAGGATTTTTACACAGGTATAATTTATCACGTTGCATTAGGAGGTTTTTAAATGAAATGGTCACTTTCACAGCTTAAAACATACCGTGAAACGCCACTTCAGTTTGATGAAGCATTGGATTTAAAACACTCCTTGATGAGCCGTTATCCAGAAATTATCGATGTTAAGTCAGTTCACGCAACTGGGTTAGCGAGTTATGATAAGGATAATGTGTTAATCACGGCGAAGATTGACGCAATGTTAACATTGCCGTCTAGTCGCTCGCTGACGCCAGTGGATGTCCCATTGGCTTTTCAAATGACGGAATATTATGTTCCTCAGGGAACCGATCTGAGTCGTTTTGACGAAGAAACTGATACGGTAATTATTTTACCTGAAGATGATATTTTAGATTTTGATGTCGCTGTGGAGGATAATATTTTAATTCACATCCCCATGCAGATTCTTTCTGAAGCTGAACAAGACGGCGCCCCAATGCCAACTGGTAAGGGCTGGGAAGTTCTCTCCGAGGACGACCAAGCGTTGCAAGCTGCAGAACTTAAAACTGTTGATCCGCGTTTAGCTAAGTTAAAAAACCTGTTCCCTGATCAGGAAGGCAAGGATTAAGTTAGCTAGGCGTATCAAAACACACATTATGTGAATTCACTTGAAGGAGGTGTAGGTTGATGGCTGTACCAGCAAGAAGAACATCTAAGATGCGTAAACGCAACCGTCGTGGTCATATTAAATTGGCTACACCAAATTTGGCACCATGCCCAAATTGTGGCGAATTACGTGTATCACACCGTGTTTGCCCAAGTTGTGGATACTACAACGGCAAGCAAGTCGTAAAAGTAAACAACTAATTGTTAGTTGGTGAAAAGTTGCATTGCGGCCATGGCGCATGGAACTTTTCGTTACCATAATACGATCAAAAAGCCCGCTTAGGTGGGCTTTTTTTGTTGTCTTCAATTAAGTTTGAGTCGAGACCAGCACTTCTTGAAATAAGGTTTGACTGAGCTGCCAGCGCGGTCAAGCGAGTGGCTTTGCATATTGATTGCGATGAGGCGTCTCCCTTCCGTATACTAAGACTATCAAATATGGGTACGGCTTCATAATAAGTGTTACTGACGCAGCGACAAGGGGGTTATGGAGATGATGAGCAAAAAATATGGGATCGGGTTAGCACTACTCACCGTGGTTCTGTTAGCTGGATGTGGCACCCAACAGTCGACGCAAAATAAGGAGACAAGCCAATCAACTAGCAGCCAAAGTAATTCGACCAAAAGTGTGACAGCCAAAACGAAAGTGTCATTAGCCGCAGCCATCAAAAAGTTTCAGCAACAATATCCGGACGCCAGTGTGACGAGTATTGAGTTAGAAGACCAACTCGGTCGACCGGTTTACACGCTGGAAGGCGTTGGCGGCACCCAGGAACATGAATTACAACTCAATGGGCGAACCGGGAAGGTCATCAGTAAGCAGTCTGAGATGCTGGATCAAGATGATCAAGCTGACGCTGAGGGTGACCGGCTGAATCTTAACAAGGTAATCAGTCCTAGTAAAGCGGTGGCGATTGCCATCCATGATCGTAACGGTGGCTATGCTAGCGAACTCAAGCTCGATAAGGACAATGGCACCACTTACTGGGAGGTTCAGGTACATCAAGGAAAGCAGCAAGTCGATATTAAGATTGATGCCTATGAAGGTCATATTTTGGAAACTGAGCACGACGATTAGTACCACGTGGTTGCTGGTGAAAAGGGGCGGTAAGTAGCTTCATTTTGTCAGCAACTAGTCTTGAAATGGTCAGCCGGCTAAACGTATCGCCTATTTTGTAAATCACTGATTTGATCAATAGCTAGTCGTAATCATCACGTCCGTTTCCATCACACCGAATTCTTGCCACATGATTTGATTGATGGTTTCAATCAGACGTGTGATTTCAATCGCCGTCATCCGAGGTGGCACAACGATCGTGGCTCGCAGCATGATGAGATTACCATCATAATGAGCCTTGAGAAAAATGACTTTGCGGACACTAGTTAAATCAGCAATTCGCCGTTGATAGCGATCTTCAAGGTAAGGATCGAAAT
This sequence comes from Lactiplantibacillus sp. ME-2, assembly GCF_022549155.1. Classification (NCBI taxonomy): domain Bacteria; kingdom Bacillati; phylum Bacillota; class Bacilli; order Lactobacillales; family Lactobacillaceae; genus Lactiplantibacillus; species Lactiplantibacillus sp. ME-2. The sequence continues at coordinate 41,859 of NZ_JAKZEQ010000007.1, read as the reverse complement.
AGTCAACTAGGTTCAGACTACTTTCTCGAAAAATTTTGGTGCCAGTATTGAGGATGTATAGCCCTAAGCCGATACTAATCAGGTTATCGAACCACTGAAGGTGGAGCTTGACCGTGACAAGGATCGTAAGAACGGTAGTCAGACTGGTCAACGCGTCCGTGAAGGTATCACGGCTCGCTGCGGTCAGGGCAGCATTGTTAAGTTTGCGACTCCAATAATGATTGAAGGCCCATAAAACCAGTAGCACCACGAAGGAAAACCCGGCGGCCAAGCCGGCGATACTGCTGAGGTTTTTGAAGGGGGTACGGGTGGCGAATGTCATTACGCCTTTGATAATAATGTCGATTCCAATGGCAGCCATGATGGTGCCGGCTAGTAAATTAAAAATCGTCTCAAAACGAAAGCGGGATTGCTGGATTCGGGGTCCTAATTGCTGCTGCTCCGCGGGTGCGATGGGTGCGCCAAATAAATCGTCATCGTGCGTGCGACTGGCGATGAATAGACCAGTCATGAGTAGCCCGGTCGAAAAAATTCCAGATAAATTATTAAAGGCATCCGCACGTAGGGCCTGTGAGTGGCCCCAGCGTGCCCCTAGAAGCTCGATAATAAATAAGCCCAAATAAACGGCCACGTTGCCCCAGAGATGGTGACGGGCCGTTTTAAGCGAAATAACAACGGGTCGTTCAATTTGATGCCAATCTGGCAGTCGTTGGATAGACATGATTAGGGGCCTCCTTACTTATCTTGAATTGGACTGCTGGTCAGGATTAGTGGTGCTAGGGTGTCTCTCTGGTAAAAGTGGCCACCAGCGGGCATGTACGAATAAAAAAAGTGCGGAACGTCATAATAACAATGAGGACACTAGCCTAAACACCACGAACCGATCTATGAAGGTTATCCGTTTATTTTACTGTAAGCCTAGCACGGTGTTTTTAACTTTGTCAGTTGGTGCTGTTTGAAAGGCAAGTAACCTTTTTGGATGGTTCTATGAAAATTAATTTCTTCCCGCGATAAATTATATGAAATTAATTTTAAAATTTGCGGTCATTTACTTTATTAACAGCGTGTTTTTTGGTACGATAGTTGCGTATTAAAAATTGGGAGGCAATAAACTAATGAGTAATGAAAAACCACAAATTGGTGTCATTGGGATGGCCGTCATGGGTAAGAACCTGGCGTTGAACATCGAAAGCCGCGGCTACAAGGTTGCGATTTTTAATCGGACTGGTGCCAAAACTGAAAAGGTCGTTAAGGACCATGCTGACAAGCAATTAGTACCAAGTTATAAGATCGAAGACTTCGTGGCTTCACTTGAAACGCCACGACGGATTATCATGATGGTTAAGGCTGGTAAGCCAACCGATGCCGTTATCGATGAATTATTACCACTATTAGATAAAGGCGACGTCTTGATTGATGGTGGGAACACCAACTTTAATGACACGATGGCGCGTAACGCCCGCTTAGATAAATCCGGAATCAACTTTATTGGTATGGGTGTTTCCGGTGGTGAATTAGGTGCCTTACAAGGCCCTTCATTGATGCCTGGTGGTCAAAAGGAAGCTTATGATTTAGTTGCCCCAATCTTGGAAAAGATTTCTGCTAAAGCGCCTCAAGACGGTGCACCATGTGTGACTTACATCGGCCCGAACGGTGCTGGTCACTACGTTAAGATGGTCCACAACGGGATTGAATACGGTGATGAAGAGTTAATCGATGAATCATACAATATCATGCGCAACGTCGCGGGCTTGTCCGTTGATGAAATGTCCGATATTTTTACGGACTGGAACAAAGGCGAATTGAGCAGTTACTTGATCGAAATCACCGCTGACATTTTGTCACGTAAGGATGATTTAGGTGCGGATAAGACTAAGCCAATCGTTGACATGATCTTAGACCGTGGGAACAACAAAGGAACTGGTAAGTGGAGTTCCGAAGATGCCTTGAACGTTCAAGTGCCACAATCCGTTATTACGGAAGCGGTCTATGCGCGTTACATCTCAATGATGAAGAACGAACGGGTTGCCGCTTCTAAGAAATTAGCTGGCCCAACCGCTGACGTTGACTTGCCAGCCAAGGAAGAATTGGTTGAGAAGATTCGTCAAGCCCTCTACTTCAGCAAGATTATGAGTTATGCGCAAGGCTTCGAACAACTTCGTTTCGCTTCTGAACATTATGGTTGGGACTTGAAGTTCGGTGAACTTGCCCAAATCTGGCGTGCTGGTTGTATCATCCGGGCCCAATTCTTACAAAACATCACGGATGCTTTTGATAAGAAGCCTGATTTAAATAACTTATTGATGGACGACTACTTTGCCGACATCGCCGCCAAGTATCAACAATCAACACGTGAAGTGCTTAGCTTAGCGATCCAAGCTGGTGTACCGGTACCATCATTTAGTGCGGCATTGTCATACTACGACTCATACCGGGCCGAAGTGCTACCTGCTAACTTGTTGCAAGCGCAACGGGACTACTTTGGTGCGCATACGTATGAACGGACTGACCGTGAAGGGTTATACCATTACAGTTGGTACGAAGAACAATAAAATCATTTTGAATGAACTAAACTGTGGCTAATGACGTTACGCGTGATTAGGCGCAGTTTTTTTGTGCTGTGGGTGGCTGTGCGGTAATGATCGTTGGTTTGAGTGGATTAGAACGTACGTTTGCGTTAAAATTGAGAGTAATGAATAAACGCGAAAGTGGGGGTCGCCATGCGACAAGAATCATTATTTAACCCGGATAAATCTAGTAGTAGTCCGTTGGCTTACCGGGTCCGGCCAGTGACGCTGGCGGATTTCAAGGGCCAAGAGCATCTACTTGGCCCGGGTAAACTATTACGACAATTAATCGCAGAAGATCAGTTACCATCCCTGATTTTTTGGGGACCACCGGGAGTCGGCAAGACCACGCTAGCCGAAATTATTGCGCAACAGACCCAGTCGCACTTTATTACGTTTAGCGCGGTGACGAGTGGCATTAAAGAAATTCGGCAAATCATGGATGAAGCGGAGGCTAATCGAGATTTTGGTGAAAAGACCATTGTTTTTATTGATGAAATTCACCGGTTTAATAAAGCCCAACAAGATGCCTTTTTGCCATATGTTGAGCGCGGCAGTATCACGTTAATTGGTGCGACGACGGAAAATCCCTCATTTGAAATTAACGCGGCCCTATTATCACGGTGCAAAGTATTGGTCTTAAAGGCATTGACGCCTGACGCATTAGAAGCTGTCTTACAGGGCGCTTTGCAGAATCCGAAGGGGTTTCCGGATCTTGAGATTACGATGCAGCCTGATACACTACGGTTGATCGCAGAATTTGCTAATGGTGATGCTCGTATGGCGCTCAATACGTTAGAAATGGCTGTTTTGAACGGTGACCGCGATGGCAAGCACGTTACGATTACTACGGCCGGGTTATCGCAACTGATCAATACTAAGTCGTTGCGCTACGATAAGCATGGCGAGGAGCATTATAATATTATCTCCGCGTTACATAAATCAATGCGTAATAGTGATGTTGACGCGGCGATTTACTGGTTGATGCGGATGCTAGCCGGCGGTGAAGATCCGCTGTATATCGCTCGGCGTTTGATTCGGTTTGCGAGTGAGGACATTGGGCTAGCTGACCGGCAGGCATTGCCACTGACGGTAGCAGTCTTTCAGGCGTGCCAGTTGATCGGTATGCCTGAGTGTGACGTGAATTTGACGGAAGCAGTGACTTATTTAGCCTTAGCACCGAAGTCCAATGCATTATACGCGGCTAAATCGGCAGCGCAAGCAGATATCAAAGCGACGGGTAATTTACCGGTCCCCTTACAGATTCGCAACGCACCGACAAAATTAATGAAAGATTTAGGTTATGGTTCTGATTACAAATATGCCCATGATACAGCGGCCAAATTAACCACGATGACGACGATGCCACCTGAGTTAAAACAGCACCGGTACTATGAGCCGACTAGCCAGGGACAGGAGAAAGCCTGGCAACAGCGCCTAGCTGCTATTCGCCAGTGGCACCAGCAACATCCGCAAACCGAACCGTCAGATGATGAGACATAAAGATTGCAATTTAATGAGAATTCACTAAAATTAGATTTGGGTGAGGAGCAGACCCTGGTTGGGGTGTAGGAAATTCAGCGTTTTCATGTTAAAATAACATGTTGTACTAGCTTAATGCAGGTTAGTGGTGATAAATCACTGATTCGTACGGTTTTTAGATAAGTTGAATATTAGGAGTGACTAAAAGTAAATGAGTCGAATATTAATTATTGAGGATGAAAAAAACCTCGCACGCTTCGTTGAATTAGAATTAAAACACGAAGGCTATGATATTCAAGTCGAATATAACGGCCGTAAAGGGTTAGACGCAGCGTTAGCTGAAGATTTTGATGCCATCCTATTAGACCTGATGTTACCGGAACTGAACGGTTTGGAAGTCTGCCGGCGGGTTCGTGAAGTCAAGAACACGCCGATTATTATGATGACGGCCCGTGACTCCGTGATTGATCGAGTTTCCGGCCTGGATCATGGGGCAGATGATTACATTGTTAAGCCATTTGCTATCGAAGAATTACTTGCCCGCTTACGAGCACTATTGCGGCGAATCGATTTGGAAAGTGAACAACAAAGCACTAAACAAACGACCGTCACTTATAAAGACTTGACGATTGAAAAGGAAAACTTAGTCGTTAAACGCGGCGACGAAGTCATCAACTTGACGAAGCGTGAATATGAACTGTTATTAACTTTAATGGAAAATATTAACGTTGTCCTCGCTCGTGATGTCTTACTAAACAAAGTATGGGGTTACGAATCAGAAGTTGAAACGAATGTCGTCGACGTTTATATCCGTTACTTACGGAACAAGATTGACCGACCAGGAGAAAAGAGTTACATCCAAACTGTTCGTGGGACTGGATACGTGATTCGTTCTTAATGACTGACGCTGATACGAATCAAGTGACGTCTAAACCACGGCGCCGTTGGTCATTAAAATGGAAATGGGCGCTCGGGACCGCAATTGGGTCCGCGCTCATTTTTATTTGTTTTTCATTATTGGTCTATAAGAGTTTCACGAACCTCTTATTGCGCCAAGAACAACGGAACGTGGCTAGTGCTGTTACAACGGTGCAACAATCGTTACGAACGGAGTCGAAGGGACTGACCATTAAATCGGTGGCCGCTAAATTGCAACCCGAAGCGAGCGTTGAACCGGCAACTACCATGAGTGAACGTAAGCATGGTGTGCTGCAAAGTAAAATCTTTTCAGATTCTGATTTAACAGCCTTATCCCGTACAAACTTAGCTGTGACGGTTTATGATCCACACGGGAACACACTCTATCTATCCCGCAAGGATGCACATGAGTTCTCTAAGAATAAGACGCGTCAGGTGGTGGTGATTGGCCGAGGAAGTGATGCTGAATTAGTTGGGCGGGCGCCCATTTATGCGGCTAGCAATCACCGTTTGATTGGTTACACCCAGGTCACCGATAATTTGGCGGAATACCATTCAACGACTCAGAATTTGATCTGGATCTTTATTGTGATGACAATGATCACTATTTTTGGTGCCACGCTACTGGGCTATTTCTTAGCTGCGTTTCTATTACGGCCAATGCGTAAAATCAAACAGACGATTAATGCGGTCAATGATGATCCGCAAACTGACTCGCGAGTGCCCGATCTTAAACGCAATGATGAATTGTCGGATTTAGCAGTCGTATTCAATGATATGCTTGATCAGATGCAACGCTATATTAGTCAACAGCAGCAATTTGTTGAAGACGTTTCCCATGAATTACGGACCCCGGTGGCAATTATCCAGGGCCATATGGAGTTGCTGAATCGATGGGGCAAGGATGATCCGCAAGTGTTGTCGGAATCATTGGCGGCTAGTTTGTCAGAAACCAAGCGAATGCAGAGCTTAGTTCAAGAAATGTTGGACTTATCGCGTGCTGAACAATTGGAAATCAATTTTAGCCATGAGACGTCGGACGTTCAGAAGTTAGTGACGCAAGCATTTAACGATTTTACGATGATTCATCCCGACTTTCATTTTACGTTTGATGATGATGTTAAAAAGCCGGTGTATGCTCAGATTTACCGTAATCACCTCGAGCAAATTCTGATTATTTTATTGGATAATGCGGTCAAGTACTCGACACGACGTAAAGAAATCCATTTATCATTATCCACGGATTATCGCTACATTGAAGTCGCCGTCCAAGACTTTGGTGAGGGTATTTCTAAGGACAATCTCGATCGGGTTTTCAACCGTTTCTATCGGGTTGATAAGGCGCGTAGCCGTGATAAGGGTGGTAACGGGTTAGGATTATCCATTGCGCAACGGTTAGTTGAAGGTTACCATGGTCATATTAGTGTTGAATCTGTGGTGGGCCAAGGCTCGATCTTTCGGTTCCAGTTACCGATTCTACGGGACGCGAAGCTCTTAGCTAAGGCCGAGGCTGAAACGAATGATGTTGAAAAGATTGCCAAGTCGGAACTGCCAGCCGGAATCCGACCAGCTACTCGTGATGAAGATGAAGCGCCCTTGGATGATCATGAGCACGACCACTAGGTAATCGAATCATTGATGAATTTAAAACGCACATTCAAGTTAATTTAACTTGAATGTGCGTTTTCAGTATGGATAATTGCGCTGTAATGAATTTTAAAGCCGCGGCCTATGGGATCATATCGTGATTTTGAGGGAGGCCTGGATCAATATTGAGCATCGACTGACAGTCCGATAGGGCGCAGTAAGATGCTGATTAAACGACGAATAGGTTGTACACCAGCAGGCTGGGTTTAATCCTGATTCAAATTGATCCGACTCGAAATATATTTAAGCTGACCGATATTTGTTGGTATGTTCATCATGAAACCATTTTCACAAGTAACCTTTTTTGGTATAGTGGAAGAGTAGTTAATTTAATCAGGGGGCGAAGTTGTTGACGAACGAACCAACTTATCGGCCAATGACGTTCAAAATTTTTTTGGAATTCATTCGGCTAAATGCCAAGGCAGCTAGTGTGGTGCCGTATTTTATTGGTATTTTATTTTCAATCTATTATTTTCATGCGTTTAATTGGATCAATTCGTTAATTTACTTAGTTGCACAAGTAGCGATTGCATTGTTTGTGACGGGGTTTAATAACGTGCAGGATTACTACTTGGCTAAGGATTTACATTATCGGGATACTTATAACATTGTTGGCCGTGAGCACCTATCACCACGACGATCATTGAATTTGATGCTAGCGATGTTAGCAACTGCAATTATTTTAGGATTAGTGCTAGTCGTCAGAACAAACCTATTGTTACTGTTCATGGGCGCTGCAGCGATTGGTGTGGCTATCTTCTATACCTATGGCCCGGTGCCGTTTTCGCGCTTCCCGTTGGGTGAATTACTGTCAGGATGTGTCGAAGGATTTGGCGTTTTCTTTCTGAGTGTTTATATGAACGTCGCGACCCCCGTACTGGCGGGCTTTAAGTTTGCTTGGCCGCAGTTTGCGATTGTGGGGAACTTAGAGAACATATTGGTCATGATTTTAGTGGGGCTACCAGGGATTTTCTTGGTTGCGAATATCATGTTAGCTGATAATATTTCAGATTTACAACAGGATATTCGCAATGAACGTTATACGGTTCCGTACTATATTGGTCATCGTTGGTCACTACGGGTCTACGATACGCTAGCGCTGTTAGGTTATTTGCCAGTGCTGATGAGTGTTGTTTTACAAATACTACCGATTTATCAGCTGGCAGTGTTGCTCGTTTTACCAAAAATTTTGAAGAATATTCGGGCCTTTAACGCGGTGCAAGTGAAAGAAACCACCTTTAATACGGCACCACAAAATTTGATGATGTTTCAAGGCATGCAATTACTTGGACTGATCCTGGGTATTTTCTTTTAATCCGGTCTGATTAATTGGGATGGTTCACAAAAACAGCGGCCGTCATCCAGCATAATTGCTGAATGACGGCCGCCGTTTTTTGTGTCGCTGTTTTTTGGACCTTGTTAGTCATGTACTGCGGTTGTTTTCGGCGGCTATTTACTGATCAACCGCACGGTACTGCGGCCATCCCCCATCTTTTTGATGAGAACTTGTTGGCCAATCGTTCGTTTCATTGATTCAATGTGACTGATAACACCGACCATTCGGTTTTCACCAATTGTTTCGAGTGCCTGCATCGCTTTTTCCAAAGTTTCATCATCCAGGGAGCCGAAGCCTTCGTCGACAAATAGTGCGTCGATTTGGACGCCATTAGCCGAAGATTGAATGACCTCACTGAGCGAGAGTGCAATCGACAGAGCAGCAATGAAGGTTTCACCACCGGACAACGTGTTAGATGAACGCGAGTTGCCGGTCTCATTATCGTAAACATTGATATCGAGGCCGTGGTCACTGCGGTTATCACTCGCTTCGGCAGCTAGTTCAAATGTGTAGCGGTTATTGGAAAGCAGATTGATAAAGTGATCATTGGCGTAGTTTAAGACGCGTTGCAAGTAGTTTTGGACAACGTAGGTCTCTAACTTGAGCTTGTGATCGTTGCCATCTTTACCAGTCATGATATTATACAGGCTTGTAATTTCGGCGAACCGCTTTGCAAATGTGCCTTGCTGGTGCATGATTTGTTGGACTTTTTCGAGACAACTTTGCGCGTCGGTTAAGGCTTGTTCCGCCACGGTTTGGGATTGCAGTGCTCGATCCTTATGAGCTTGCAGGTCGGCCAGCTGAGCTTGGATACCCGTAATATTCGGTCGTTCAACGTTCGTTAAGGCGGTTTGCAGTTGCTTGATTTCGGTTGTCAGACGCTCCTTGTCTTGCCGATAGGTGGCAATTTGGACTTGCAGGGCGGTCAGTCGACCATTGGCGAGTTCTTCTAACCAATTTTCAAGTACGGTTTGGTCATGAGTCGGTGCTTCTGGAGCAGCTAGGGCCTGTGCGATTGTTTGCTCAAGTTGCGTGCGCGTGGCCTGTGTTGTCTTCAACCGGTCGTTTAAATCATCGAGCTTAGTTTGATGTTTTGATAAAGTAAGTTGACTGGTTTGAACGGTGGCTTGGGCGGCCTCTAGGCGTTGTTGGTAGGTCGCGACGATCTGATTGAGATGCGCTTTTTCGGCCAGCAGGTCAGCGCTTGTGACTTGTAAGTCCGTACCAATGGCTGCCTGAGCTACCGTCAAATCGGCTGTTTTATTGCGCAATAAGGCCCGTTGTTCGCCTAACTGTAACTCCGTTTGTTGGGCCTGTTTTTGTTGTGCTTCCAGTTCAGCAGTATATTTCTCAATAGCTTGAACCACTCGTTGGGCTGCCTCAAGCTTCTTCGTAATTGTGGCGAGTTGCTCAGCGAAAAAAGCCCTGACTGCGGTCAAATCGTAGGGTGACTTGAGTGCTAGTCCGTTGGTTTCAATCAACTGTTGGTAAGTTGAAGTTAGTTGCGTTTGGGCGGTGGTTACTTGCTGCGTAGCCTGGTCAACTTCTTTTTCAGCCTGTTCGACACGTTGTTGAGTTGCTTCCACTTGCTTGTTGGCTGCCGCCAGCGCGTTTTGAGCGTCGTCAACGGCTTGCATGGATTGTCGTAAGTCAGCTTCATTTGCAACGATGGTTGTGACCGGCATCTGTGAATGATCGGTTGATCCACAGACCACGCAGGGCTGGCCGTCAACGAGTTCTTGTTGTAGTTGGGCAATCATTAAGCTTTGGCGTTGACCACGTTGTTGTTCAAATTGGACTTGCGCATTGTGCTGATTCTGTTCATCGCGGGCAAGCTGCGCCCGTAAATCAGTCAGTTGCTTGGTGACGCGCTGCTGTTCTTGTTGCGCACCTCGCCATTGACTATCAAGTGGTGTCAGGGTGTCGACGAACTGTTCTCGTTGTTTAATCAGCAAATCTTTAGTGGCGTGTAAGTCATCAATAGATGGCAAGTTCGCTTGTTGGGTGGTGATTTTGGCTGTTAATGCCTTTATTACGGTTTGGTGCTGTTCAAAAGTCGCCTTCAGATCAGCGACACTCGGCTTGAGCTTTGCGAGCTGTGCGATGAGACTTTCAACGCGTTGCGCTTGTGGAATCAACGTGGCCAATTGTTCCAAGCGCTGCTGGTGCTGATGGTTAGCTTCACTTTGGTCATGTAATTGTTGAACTGCAGCTTGCGCTTGGCGATAGTCGTCCTGCGCTTGTTGCACGTTATCCATAGCTGCTTGCTGGTCAAGCGTCAATTGCTTTTGGTCACGTGTTTGTTGAGTGAGGGATTGCATGGTGGCTTGTAGGGGCTGGGCCCAAGTTAACGCGTGCAACTGTTGCTTGGCTATGGTAATTGCCGGTGTTTGTTCTTCAACTTTAGTTTGATAATCAGCTTGCGCCTGTGTGAGCCGGTCAAATTGTTGTTGGCGATCGCGTGCTTGCTGGTAGGTCGTTTCGGCCGCTTTAACAGACCGATTGATTTTACTAGTCGTTTGCTGTGCTTGGTCAAAAACACTTTGACGCGTCGTAACAAATGCTCGTAGTAGTGGAATTTTTTGATCGTCCGGAACTGCTTGAAGTTGAGCCTGTTCCGCATCATTCCAAGTTGCTGAGGCTAGTGCGACCCGCAAATCGGCGACAAACTGATCACCAGTCTTGCTGGCGGTTTGATACTCCGCTTTAAGTTCCGCAGTAAAGTCTGAATAAAGTTGCGTTCCAAAAATCTTTTTAAGGATTTTTTCCTTGTCAGTCGTTTTTGACTTTAAGAATTCCGAGAAGTCATTTTGGGGGAGTAGAATGATTTTTTTAAATTGATCAGCAGTCAAATTCAAGATGGTCGTGATCTCGGGACCAACGTCGGCCGGCTTGGTTGCAATGCTCTCAATCTCCACGCCACCAACGTGATCAACGACAGCTAATTTGGCCGTACTATTCTTTTTCGTCAGTCCAGATCCTTTTTTCTTAGCTAAGTATTGTTCAGGGGAGCGCGCAATCTTATAGAGTTGATTGCCTTGCTCAAAGTAGAAGGTGACGTTTGTCGGTTGGTCAGCGGGGGCGAACTGACTGCGCATCTCTTTGGCTGCCCGACCATCCGTCCCATCATTCGTCGTACTGCCAAAGAGGGCAAAAGTCATGGCATCGAAAATAGTTGATTTACCGGCCCCAGTATCACCACTAATCAGAAAAATCGGGGTACTTTCTAGCTTGCTAAAATCAATAATTGAATGTTCGTGGGGGCCAAAATAGTTCATGGCTAAATAAACGGGTTTCACGGCTAATCCTCTTTTCTTAAGTTGACGAAAATCTGGTCAACGAGTTGTTGTTGTGTCGTTGAGAGCTGGTTACCAGTAATCGCGTGGAAAAATTGCCCAACAATTGCATCAGGACTCAGTTCGTTCATGTTTTTGGGGCCACTAATGGCGGTGGCTTGGTGGTTCGATTCGTAGTCCAGTTCGACAATGGTGCCGTAGATTTGTTCGAGTTGCGCCCGGACGTTCAGATGCTTACTACGGTCGAATTCCTGGACGGTGATCGCAAACCAAGCCTGCTTTAACGGCTGTTGCTGATAAAAGTTGGGATCAAGTAACGTTTCCCAAGGCGCACGCAACGTAACCAAGTCAGTTTGCGGCTGAATTGGTTTGAATTCATGGGTGATCGCAGTGGGTGTGATTGTCACAATTTCAACACCTTTGCCATGGAACTTAGGGTTGGCTTCCTTGACGTTAAATTTGACGGGGCTACCGGCATAACGAATTCGATCTTTGTCGGGTGAGGCTAACCGAGTGTGAATGTGGCCCAGCATCACGTAGTCGAAGTCTGCGAATAAATCGGTGGTCAGCGTCGCCAAACCGCCCACTTTGGAAGTTGTTTCACTTGTTAATTCCAAGTCGTCATCTGCTTTGGGTGTAACGGTAAAATGAGTAATCAACAAGTGCCGTTTTTCAGGATCAAAGGTGGTAACGAGGTCACTAACCACGCGTTGCATCGCATCGTGAATGGTGTGAATCGCCTTGACTTGTTTTTCGGGCAAACCTTGTTGCTGATAGTAGACCCGCGCGTCAATGGGGTCAAAAAACGGTAACATAAAGATTTGTACCGTTGGGGTCTCGATGGGCGTGAAGGCCTCGGCTAGTAACGTATTGATATGAAAATTATTATAGGCTAGCCATTCACGACCGTAGTTGAGACGTTTGGCGCCATCATGGTTGCCAGCAATGGCATAGATTGGTAGGTGATGCTCGATATTAATAGCCTGCAGCATGTGGTCGAGTGAAGTGACCGCATCGGTACTCGGAACGGCCCGGTCGTAGATGTCCCCAGCAATCACGATACCATCAACTTTTTCAGCCAATGCAATCGTTAGAATTTGCTTGAACGCTGCTTCCTGTTCATCTAACAAAGAATAACCGTTAAGCGTCCGGCCGATGTGCCAATCCGCTGTATGTAGTAACTTCATGGGAGTTCCTCCTTGAGTTTGAATTGTTAATTTCCATTATCGCATATTTACATAAAATTTCAGGTCTCGAAGTGTCGTCTGCCCAAAGTAGATTAATTTTGACGAAATACGTTTGATTTAGTTTGGAATGTTGGCGGACAAACTTGAAAGTGGGCAAGTTCTACCCCTTATTATGCAATTCAGCTATAATTGCGCTTAACTAGTTGAGCAATTATTGATTGCAACATACGGGTGAGTAATTTGCTGGTCATCCTTGCTTTCAGCGATTGCGTGTTTTAGTCACGCATAACGTAGGACTCGGTATTGGAATAATTATGGCGCTGCAACCTTATCTGGCTAGCAGTTTAGAATGGGGGCTTACTCATGATTCCAGAAAAATGGCAACAGACGCTTGGGGTTAAATTGCTTATCATGGTAAATTTAATCAATTTGGTCATCTTAGTAGTGATTAAACTGGCCAGTGGTGGGCCCATGTGGCAAATTCGTAATGCACCGTTGGCCGTGGTTGGTGGGTTATTTTTAATTGGGATTAGTTTAATTTTGATCTGTAAACAGAATTCCAACTGGCGCAAGGGAACGTATCTCGGTGCTGATATTAACTTGACCGTTTTATTTTATTTGTTACTTATTGATTTCAACCGGATTTCCACGATTGGCTTTGCGCTGATCGCGATAATCATCTCGATTGTCGCATTACCGATGGCATATACTTCTCGTAATCGCTTGGTTGGAATCCGGATTCCGTGGACCTATTTGTCAGAAGAAAACTGGCATCGGACTAATGTGCTAGCAGGCAGATTATTTGGAATCTCAGGACCGCTGTTAGTAGCGATGGGAAAGATGTCAACAGACTCATTTCTCAATGTCTTTGTTACGATTATCGTGTTGGTCGTGATTTTGACCGTGGGTTATTCCTACCAGCTAAGTAAGAAATTGATCTGATCGGCCTGGCAGCGTTAATTGGCATCTCGTGGTAATGTTTGCGAAATCAGTTAAGGGGACGGCTGCGTGCCGGTTAGGTGCAACGTAAAAAGCACCGCCATGAGAATTTTCATGACGGTGCTTTAGTGTTGATTAAGCTTCAGTGGTTATTTACGGTGTCGTTGTTGTTTACCGGCATTCCGACCACGCCCCGCATTATTTTGCGGACGAGGATGACTAGGCTTGGATTCAGTTGCATTAATCGGCTTTGGTTGCGTCGGTGTTGGTGTTTTGATGGGGTGCTTTTTGAGTTCTGCTTCAACTTCGCGCCGAATACGTGGCCGGAAGAAGTTGATGATCAGTGTTTGCAAGCAGGCAAACAAACCACCAACGAAGAAGTAAAGTCCTAAACCTGCGGGAGCGGACATGGAAACAAATAAAATCATGACCGGACTCATAATGAGCATGAGACGCATCGTCTTCTTCTGTTCTTCAGGTAAACCAATCATGGATAGGTAACCCTGTGCCAAGTAGGATAAAAAGGCTAAAATGGCTAGAATCAGACTGGATTTCCCAAGGGAGATCCCCATAAAGGTCGCCTTAGATAATTCAGGCGAATAGCGAATAGCGTAGTACAAGGCGGAGAAAATTGGCAGTTGAATCAGTAGTGGTAAACAGCCAATACCACCAGTCATGCTAATACCGTTGTCACGGTAAAGTTGCATGAGCTCATTACTGATTGCGGCTTTTTCTTCCTGAGTCGTCGCTGCTTTTTGCCGTGCCTGGATTTTTTCCATCTGTGGCCGAACCGCGGACATTTTTTCTTGTTGGTAGGTTGATTTACGTTGTTGATTAATCATCATTGGCAGTAAAACGAGTCGCACAATGACCGTCAAGCCGATGATTGCCCAACCGTAGTTGTTACCGAATAGTTGTGACAACCATTCCATCACGTTTTGCCCTGGCTTTGCAAGGTACTCGTAAACAAACCCGTATGGTTTACCAGCTTTGGTCGTTTGCACACAACCGCTTAGAAACAGTGCTAACGTTCCTAAGGTGATGGTGAGCGTAAGGCCTTTTTTTGATTTCACTAGTTAATAATCCCCTTTGTTAAAGTCATATAATGATGATGATACTAAAGATGTCGGGGGAATTCAATTGGTTATCCGAAAATCGTGATAGTTTTGTGGTTCAACTTCATGCACTTCGAGGTGCTTGACCTTGCCAAAATCGGTTGGCGACTGCCGAACAACGTCGATAAAGACTTGCACTCGTTGATCTTCACCCTCGGCTTCAATAAAGACTGAGCCGTCCATCAGGTTACGAACGATTCCGTTCACGCCGCATTTGTCAGCGGCAACTTTAGTGGCCCAACGGAAGCCCACCCCCTGGACCCGGCCGGTTGCTTTTAATGTTACTGCACGCATTGTGTCACTTCCTTACTTAACTTGTTCAGCTAGTCTAACCTGTGACTAGCATCTTGATTGTACTGATTGCTGATTGTATTGTGTTAGCATAATTAGTACAATCTGTATTACTTATATAATAGCATGGAAATGTTTAACGGGCGATATGCTATACTTGGGATAAAACGGACACTTTCGAATGATACAGGGTGCCCCGAATTGACAAGACCGGCTGATGTTTCAACCGATTAATTAAAGGAAGTTGACGATGGAAAAAATTAATTCATTACAAAATGCGCACGTCAAGGCGTGGAAAAAGCTCCAAACAAAGAAGGGACGCAAACAACAGGGACAATACTTGCTAGATGGTTGGCATTTAGTCAACGAAGCAGTTAAAGCACACGTCGCGATTCAGACCTTGCTCATTACTGCCAAGCAATTGGCGACCGAACCGGACTTGACTCATTTTCCAGCGGTCATTGAAATCTCTGATGAAGTCGCCAAACATATCAGTGCGACGGTGACGCCGCAGGGGGTGTTTGCGCTGGCGACCCTGCCTGCTGCAATTGAAGATCTATCACAATTAGATTTAACGCGGCCTTGGTTACTGCTCGATAATGTTCAAGATCCCGGAAATATTGGAACCATGGTACGGACTGCGGATGCTGCGGGTTTTGCCGGCGTCGCTTTCGGTACCGGGACGGTGGACATCCATCAACCCAAAGTTGAACGAGCTATGCAGGGGAGTCAGTTTCATTTACAACTGATTAGTACTGATCTCGACAAGTTGGTTGACCAATTGCAGGCGCAGGGTTCACCAGTCTACGGTTCAGAGTTAAATCCACAGGCAGCCCGGTATTTAGATATTGACGCGCCGGCTAGTTTTGGCTTGATCATGGGAAACGAAGGTAATGGAATGAGTCGGGAATTATTGGCACGGACAGACCAAAACTTATACATTCCCATCAAGGGGCAAGCAGAATCGTTAAATGTAGCCGTGGCTGCTGGCGTTTTAATGTTCGGTTTATATCGCTAACTTACAATTAGTAAGAAAATGCTAAAATCCAGGTAAAATACTTTCAAAATGACTGGCTTTTTAGTAGAATAGCCGTAGATATTAGCAAAGGGAGCTTTAGATGAAAACTAATAATGCGTGGCAACAAGATTCTGAATACGTGGCGATCGTCGAAGATTTATTAGCACAGCCGGCCGTTCAGCGGCTTGCTGAGTTTACACAGCACCACCATTCAAATCGATTGGATCATTCGATTGCAGTTTCATATGATAGTTATGTTTTAGCGAAGAAATGGCATCTAAATACGACGGCAGTGGCGCGTGGTGGATTATTGCATGATTTGTTTTATTATGACTGGCGTGAAACCAAGTTTGATCTCGGCTCGCACGCATTTATTCATCCGCGGGTAGCGTTACGTAACGCTGAAAAGTTAACGAAATTAACGCCGATGGAAAAAGATATCATTTTGAAGCATATGTTTGGTGCAACTTTAGCTGTGCCTAAATATCGTGAAAGTTTGCTCGTCTCTTTAGTTGATGATTATGAAGCAGAACATGAATTTTTTGGACCATTACGTATGAAAGTGGCCAAACAACTAGATCGGTTCCGAGGCAAGGTCTCCGCCGGTTAATTCAATAATTGGGGGTCATTGCATGTCAGAAATGCTAGCTGACACGGTAACAGAATCCAACGTGGATTTCGAACTGTGTCCAAAATTTGAAAAGACGTTCTCAATTCTAGGGAAAAAGTGGAACGGTTTAATTATCGATGTTTTACTGGAAGACGGTCCCCAACGCTTTAAGAATCTGGCACGCCGGATTCCTAAGTGCAGTGATCGGGTGCTGGTCGTTCGTCTCAAGGAATTGGAAGAAAACGGCATTGTGAGTCGGGTAACCCATTGTGACTCTGCCCTGATTGAGTATCGCTTGACTACGAAGGGGCAAGATTTACGACAGGTCATGGATACGGTCCATAACTGGTCTGATAAGTGGTTCAGCCCGGCCGAATCCTAATACGGGGTTGACGTGCAGGGCACTTTGCCATAAACTGACAATGTAGATAAAAGCCTTGACGAGAGATAGTAGTTAGTTACGGCGTCGTAGGGACGGGTGTCACCGATTGAAAGCACCCTGGCGACCAAGATTGACGAATTCACTCTCTGAGCTGAAATTGGGCGTTTGTGTAAACAAATAATTTTCCGGTATCCCGACCGTTATGACGGGTAGTGAGTGTGCATAGTGACTACTATGCAAACAAGGGTGGTACCGCGATGACCTCGTCCCTTTTCAGGGATGGGGTCTTTTTTTGTCCGCAACGCAACTAAAAATTGGAGGCAGCATATGAGTTTACAAGATCGATTAACCGAATTACGCGATCAAGGCTTGGCCGATATTAAATCCGCCGATGTTTTGAAAAAGGTTAACCAAGTCAAAGTTGATTTACTTGGTAAAAAGGGTCCGATTACAGAAGTATTGCGCGGAATGCGCGACTTAAGCCCGGAAGAACGGCCAAAGGTGGGCGCTTATGCCAACGAAGTTCGTGACCGGATTCAGGCTGCGATTGATGAACGCCGTGAAGAACTGGAACAAGCGGCCGTTAATGAGCAATTGGCTGCCGAAAAACTGGATGTGACGTTACCGGGTCGGGAAGTTCCACAAGGCCAGCCTCACGTGATTACCCAGATTATTACTGAATTGGAAGATCTATTTATGGGAATGGGCTATCAAATTGTTGATGGTGATGAAGTTGAAGAAGATTACTACAACTTTGAACGGTTGAACTTACCGAAGGACCATCCCGCTCGTGACATGCAAGACACGTTCTATATTACCAAAGACGTGCTACTACGCACGCAGACGTCTGCTGATCAGCCGCGGTCACTTGAAAATCACGATTTCTCTAAAGGACCGCTGAAGGTCTTGTCACCTGGCCGCGTTTATCGGCGTGATACGGATGATGCAACCCATTCACATCAATTTCATCAAATTGAAGGGTTAGTCGTGGACAAGCATATTACGATGGCTGATTTGAAGGGCACCTTAATTCTGGTTGCCAAGACTTTGTTTGGCGATCAATTCGATGTTCGGCTACGGCCAAGCTTCTTTCCATTCACGGAACCATCCGTAGAAGCTGATGTAACTTGCTTTAATTGCAATGGCAAGGGCTGTGCAATCTGTAAGCAAACGGGTTGGATCGAAGTACTGGGTGCCGGCATGGTTCACCCCCACGTGTTAGAAATGTCTGGCATTGATCCAGAAGAATATGGTGGTTTTGCCTTTGGGTTAGGACCAGACCGCTTTGCAATGTTGAAATACGGTGTTGACGATATCCGCAACTTCTACTTGAATGACGTGCGGTTCTTGTCACAGTTCTATAAGAAAGGTTAGGCGTCCACATGAGAATTTCTACGACATGGTTACGCGATTATTTGAAGCTGGACATTCCGGCCGATGAATTAGCAGAAAAGATTGAACGGACGGCCGTTGAAGTTGACGGTGTTATTCGTCCCAGTGAAGGATTGAAAAAAGTTGTAGTGGGGCACGTCTTAACGTGTGAGCCACATCCAGATTCTGATCATCTCCACGTTTGTCAAGTGGACGTAGGCGAATCAGAACCCTTGCAAATCGTTTGTGGGGCACCTAACGTTGCGGCTGGCGAAAAGGTGATCGTGGCGTTACCCAATTCATGGATTGGTGGTCACACTAAGATCAAGAAGAGTAAGATGCGGGGAGTTCCATCAAATGGGATGCTGTGCGCCTTAGACGAACTTGGTTTTGATGAAAAGTTAGTTCCAAAAGAAGTTGCGGATGGTATTTTCATTCTGCCTGACGATGCCACGCCAGGTGATCCGGTCTTTTCATACCTAGGGATGGATGATGAAATTATTGACATGTCCGTTACCCCTAACCGTGGTGACATGCTTAGTATGAATGGTACGGCGCATGAACTTGCTGCCATTTACGACCAACAACCAACGATGCCGAAAGTTGATTTGCATGAAGATGCTACGACGGTGGCTGCGGATGATCTACATGTGGCTGTCGCTGCCGACGAACATGATGTCCCAATGTACAAAATGCGTCTAATTAAAAACGTTACGATTAAGCCAAGTCCGTTATGGCTCCAAATTCGAATTTGGAATGCTGGTATGCGGCCAATCAATAACGTCGTTGACGCAACGAACTACATTTTGATGCAATATGGACAACCGCTACATGCTTTTGACTTTGATCAATTGAATGACGGTCAAATTAACGTCCGGTTGGCGAAAGCTGGCGAGCATTTAACGACGTTAGATGGTGAAGATCGCGAATTACTAGCGAGTGATCTGTTGATTTGTAGTGGCGATCAACCAATTTGTTTGGCTGGGACGATGGGTGGCCTAGCGACCGAAGTCACTGATCAGACTACGACCATTGCGTTGGAAGGTGCGGTTTTTGATGCAGTTAAGATTCGTAAAACTGCCCATAATCATGACTTACACAGCGAAGCTTCAATGCGCTACGAACGGGGCATTGACCACGGCATGACCGCAACGGCCTTAGACGCTGCCGCAGCCATGATTGCAGAACTTGGTGATGGTCAAGTTGCTAGTGGTATGGTCATCGGTCGTGATGAGGATGTGCAACCAACGACAGTAACCATTGACTTAGCACGGATCAACCACGTCTTAGGAACTGAGTTGTCATTGGACACGGTCAGTGATATTTTTAAACGATTGGACTTTCCAACGGTCGTTGCTAATGAAACGTTCACGGTTACGGTGCCATCACGGCGTTGGGATATCCATATTCCGGCTGACCTTATCGAAGAAATCGCCCGGCTATACGGTTATGATAACTTACCAGCGACCCTACCAACGGGCCAACCAACAATCGGTAAGCTTAATGAGACCCAACAGGTGATTCGTGACTCACGTAAGTTAATGGAAAGTGCTGGTCTCACGCAAGCCATCAGTTACTCATTGACCACGGAGACTAAGTCGAAGGCCTTTGCGCTTCATGCTAGTGACGTCACTAAATTAGACTTTCCAATGAGTTCAGAACGGACCACGCTACGCTTGAGTCTAGTTTCTGGTTTGCTGGATGATTTAGCTTATAACAATGCTCGTAAGGAACACAATGTGGCATTGTATGAAGAAGGACGGGTCTTTTACAGTCAACCTGAACAAGTCCGGCCGAAGGAAATTGAACACATTGCCGGAGCTATTACGGGTTCCATGGTTCCCAAGAGCTGGGGCGTTGCCGAACAACCCGTTGATTTCTTCCAGATTAAGGGTATCGTGGCTGGTTATCTGAAGAGTCTGGCGTTGCAAGATGCCGTTAGTTACGTTGCCACGGCCGAACATCCAGAGATGCATCCTGGTCGGACAGCTGATATTTACGTTGGTGACCAGTTAGTCGGTTTCGTCGGTGAAGTTCATCCAACGACTGCCAAAGCCTACAAGATTCGGGAAACTTATGTCTTTGAACTGGATTTAACGGCGTTGATTGCCTTACCAAAAGCGCGTCAACAGTATCAACCGATCTCCAAGTTCCCAAGTATCACCCGGGACGTGGCGATGTTGATTGATGACGATGTGACCAACGCAACCGTGGTTGCCTTGATCAACAAGAAGGGCGGCGCGCATTTACGGCACGTTCAACTCTTTGATGTTTATAATGGGAGTCACGTGCCAGCGGGTAAAAAGTCGCTAGCTTATACGTTAACGTATCAAGACCAAAACGCAACGTTAGTCGATGATGATGTTACGACAGCATTTGAAAAAGTACTGACAGCCTTAACGGATGAATTAGGTGCTGAAATTCGTTAGTTTGTTGATAGTCTTGTTAAACGCCGAATGATTTGAAGTCATTCGGCGTTTAATGTGTGTCCAAGATCCTAAAAAACCATAAAACTAATGGCGAACTAGTGCAAACTGGGCAACAGTTTTGTATAATTGATAAGATTAATCAATAAATGGAGGGGCGAGTCTTGAATAACAACCAGGATAACCAAGATCAGAAGGATCAAAACGATTCACAAGATCGTGGGGTAAATGAACCTAATCGTTCAGAACAAAAACAGCGGAAATCATTTTCGAAACACGTTATTGGTGGCGTTGTTGGTATTTTAGTCGTACTTTTAATTATTGTGGGGGTATTGGGTTATCGATATTTTGATAATGCGACGCAACCATATGACAGTAGCGACAATCGCGTCGTTCAAGTTGATATCCCGTACGGTGCTAATGGTAAGAAAATTGCCGATATTTTACAGCGCGAAAAGGTGATCAAGAGTGGTTTTGTCTTTGAATACTGGACGAAAGCACACAACTTATCAAACTTTCACGCGGGCTACTATCAGTTGAAGCCTTCGATGTCACTTGCTCAAATCGCGAAGGCCTTGAATAAAGGTGGTTCATCGGAACCGGTTCAGAGTTCTAGTGGTAAAGTCCTAATCGTTGAAGGTAGTCAGATTAAGACGATTGCGAAGACGGTTCAAAAACAAACTGATTTCACGTCGGCAGAATTTCTAGCCTTAATGAAGGATCAAACATTCATCAAATCATTGGCCAAGAAGTATCCACAATTGTTGAATTCAGCGATGAGTGCTAAGCAAGTTCGCTATCGTTTAGAAGGCTATTTGTTCCCGGCAACTTATGTTGTTGGTAAGAAAACAACTTTGAAACAATTAGTAACGCAGATGGTTTCGAAGACTAATGATGAGCTTGAACCATACTACGCGCAAATTAAGAAGTCGAAGATGTCCGTGCAAGAAGTAATGACCTTAGCGTCCTTAGTTGAACGTGAAGGCAGTACGACGAAAGATCGGCGGTTGATTGCTGGCGTCTTCTTGAATCGGTTAGATGCTAAGTGGCGCTTGGATTCTGATATTTCAGTGTTCTATGCGATCAATTCTAACAAGTCAACGTTAACGAATAAAGATTTGCAGACTGATTCACCGTATAACTTACGGTTGAACTTAGGCTACGGCCCCGGACCGTTCAACAGTCCTAGTTTAACATCGATCAAGGCAGTCTTAGATCCTGCACAACGGAGCAAGGGTTACATGTATTTCGTAGCAGATTTGAAGACTGGTGATGTCTATTATGCAAAGGATGCTGCGGGTCACGCGGCAAACATCAAGAAGGTTTCGAAGCACAACGAAGCCGCTGAAAAATAAGAATGAGGCGTAACTTAAATGACTGAAAATAAACATCGCCGACCAGTAGTCATCGGGGTAACTGGTGGTTCCGGTAGTGGTAAAACTACGGTCAGCAATGCAATTTACAACCAATTATCTGGTCAATCATTGTTGATCTTACAACAGGATTCCTATTACAATGATCAAAGTGAAATGACAATGGCTGAGCGCCATGCCGTTAATTACGACCACCCACTGGCTTTCGATACAGATTTGATGATTAAGCAAATCAAGCAGTTGCTGGCCTATCAACCGATTGAAAAGCCGGTCTATGATTACGAGCAGTATACGCGTAGCGACAAGACCATTCATCAAGAACCGCGGGATGTGATCATTGTCGAAGGGGTATTGATCCTAGATGATCAGCGTTTACGCGACCTGATGGATATTAAGGTGTTCGTCGATACCGACGATGATATTCGAATCATTCGGCGCATTCAGCGTGATATCAAAGAGCGGGGCCGGACACTAGACTCTGTGATTGGTCAATATTTGGCGACGGTCAAACCAATGTATCATCAGTTTGTGGAACCAACGAAACGTTATGCCGATCTAATTGTGCCAGAAGGTGGCGAAAATGAAGTTGCCATTGATTTATTGACAACTAAAGTTCGTTCAATTTTATAAAAAATAACGTCTTAACCAGCGCTATTTTAGATTTAAGAGTTTACTTTTAAAATCTGAAATGGTAGGCTGGTTTTTGATAACTATATTGCGTATTTGAGGAGTGAAACACATTGGCTGAAGATAAGACATATCCAATGACAGAAGAAGGCAAGGTCAAGCTGGAAAAAGAGCTTGAAGACCTTCGAATTAATCAACGTCCAGAAATTATTAATCGTATTAAGATCGCACGTAGCTACGGTGATTTATCAGAAAACTCTGAGTATGAATCAGCAAAGAATGAACAAAGCTTGCTAGAAAACCGGATTAAGACGGTTGAACACATGCTTCAATATGCTGAAATCATCGATAGTGACAAGATTGACGAAACGGAAGTCTCCGTTGGTAAAATCGTGACGTTCAAAGAATTACCTGATGAAGAACCAGAAAGCTACACCATTGTTGGTGCTGCCGAAGCTGATCCAATGGTTGGCAAGATTTCTAATGATTCCCCGATCGCCAAGGGCTTGATTGGGCATCACGTTGATGAAGAAGTTGCCATCAACATTCCAGCCGGTACCATGACGGTTAAGATTTTGAAGGTTGAAAACGCGTAATTTTACGCTTAAGACTGTTTTGAGGTAGCGGATACCTTGAAACAGTCTTTTTTGGTGGTTTAGAAGCGCGATTACTGATTACCAGCCACTATTTAACGAACTGTTACTGAACAAGCACGTTTGCGTGTGAGTTCGGGATTCAAGCAAAACACCGCTTATCTGCACAAAGCAGGTAAACGGGTGAGTAAATTGGACGTGTTACATTTTTTTAGCATTTACTATGATTAAAACATGCCAGTTGTGTAGGTTCGAAAACAGCCAGCTTAGACCCGCTGGAAACAGCTCGAACTCGCGTAGACTTTTGTTGTGGGTTCGTCCTACGCCGACCTCCAGGCATTTCTGCCAATTGCCGGAACGTGGTGGGCACAGATTTGAGCCGAAACACCACGTCTCAAATACTGGCCTTTCACTAACCAAGCAAAGGACGCTTGCTAAGTGAAATTTCACCACTGGGCATTGTCAGAAACGCCTTCTAGTCGGGATAGTATTCGAATGGCAGACGGTGAGGTACCCAACTTTTGATAAATTGGTCATTGCTTTTCAAAAACGGTAATTTTGTCAATCAACTGTTAGACTGAGAGTGATATTGTACTTAAGGTTCCAGTATTAAAATAGTCGACGACCAATTGCACCAAGTTAAGTGGCCGTTTATCAGCCATTCGAGCGGGTTTCCGAAATGTGCTCGGTACCACTGAAGCCTGTGCGTGCTACGCCAACGGACTAATGCCAAAACCGCATTAATCCGATGGCTAGGCAATGCTCGGCTTCAACCCGTGACCCCTCACAGGCTTGAGACCGGAGGGGCTGGGTGACAATGCTCAGTAGCCAAATTATTCTTAGCTGGAAGTGGGTTGCTTCCGGCTTAGAATAAGAGTCGTATTTGAGATGACGCGGGTTATGCGTTAGCTCAAATCGACTTCGGCTGCGTTCCAGCAATTGGCACCCAGCCCCGGAGGTCGGAATAGGACGCGCAAGTGCTGATGAACAGTAATCCAACCAACTGGCATGTTTTAATCATGATTCATGACAGATTGATCAGGATATGGCCGACAGCAAAGTAGGATTAGATATAGATAATTCGTAATTCACCAAGCGAGACGCTGCCGGTTAGTATGACACCCGGGCCAGCAGTGGTCGGTGTACCTGTCGATGAGATGTGGCCCATTGAGTTGCTGAGATTTTCCTGTAGCTGCCAAGTTTGAGGGAGGTATAACTCAAGGCTACCTAATGAAACGTCGACATTGATGGTTGCTCGGCCTTCTTTGATGTCAGCGTCATCGAAGTAGATTTTGGCACCAGCCATTGATACGTTCAGATCCGCAGAACGAAAATTTTCGCTGTGAACGTAGCGGATACTGTTGCCTAGTGAGAGATCTAAATTAACATGGTCATCGTTGATTGTGCTCGTTGATTCATGGACGTCATCGTGGTTATGATGATTGTAATGAGCATGATCATGGTTGTGATAGCGATAATGATATTGATAACGGGGATGAATCAAAAGACCCAAACCAATGCTGAGTAATACGGCAGCCCCTAAAATTGTCCATGGTACGAGCTTAGTGATTCCAAGTGGTTGCGCATAGATCATGGCTAAGAATGCGATAGCGAAGACGACGCCCGGCATATTCAAGTAACGAAGGCTACTAATTAAAGCCGCAACTAGAATCAATGTTAACAAGAGACTCCAGATGCTGACGTGGAGCGTGAAGAGACTGAGTTGACTAACGATAAGAACGACGGCGCTGACAATTAAGAAGACGGGCCAAAACCAATTTTTGTGCATTTATAACAGTCCTTTCTGTTCAAGACTTATTTTGAGTTGGCGATAGTAGCGTCTTGAAGCGTACAGTTGTTTAGGTGAGTGGTGAAACGCAATCAAGTTCCCGGTCAATGTCTTGGTCAAGGAATAGACTTGTTTGGTATTGACAATGGCAGATTTGGAGACGCGAAGAAAGTAAGCAGGTAAGCCTGTGCCCACAGCGGTCAGCGACTTGGGAACACGATAAACATTATCCAGCGTATGGGCGGCGACCTGGTGACCAGTTGCTTCGATGAATAGGATCGAAGTAAGCGGTAACTGTACGAGTTGACCACGTTGTGAAACGGTTAACGTAGCGGCCTCAATTGAAAGATTTTTGAGAGCAGCAGTGAGGGCGGCCGTTTCGGGGTAGTCGACTGGAACATGCAGTGTGACGGTTGGAATTGAGGTGCCGGGATCCGTTTCAATGTTCACTTGCATGGGTTTCACCTCCTTAAGTAGTTTAAGTACACCACAAAACAATGACGCTGTAAATAAAGACTCCCTTAGCGGTCATTTCAGGAACGCAACTGGTCATTGGCTTGCTCATCGACTGTCAATGTTGCGTTTTATGGGCAAAAAGGGCACAATTACTGTAAACGATTTCAATGATGAGGTGTTAGTAATGAAAATAACAATTACAGATTTGGCCAGTAAGTGGTTTCATGATGACATGGGTGTAACCACTGGTAATGGGGTGCGCTTTTACGGCAAAACTTATGGCAAGACAGCAGTTCACAGTGGCTTCTCAATCGGAATCATGCGTGATGACGAACCCCATCAACCGATTGCCATGGTTGAAAAGGATGGTGTCAATTACTATGTCAACGACCGTGATGAATGGTTCTTTAAGGGCTATGATCTCACAGTTGATTATGATGAACAAAATGACGGCCCGAAGTATGACTACACGCCCAATAACGAGTAGTTCTGGTGAGTGCTTGCCAATAGCGATTAATATTTGGACAAAAAATCAGCGTTGCCTGAATTAACAATTCAGGTAACGCTGATTTTTGCTGACCACATCTTTGACTGTGAACTGGGCTAGGCGTGGTGGCGTCGACGCCGGACGATAAACCAACCAGCCGTTGCGAGTGCACTAATCCCAGTAATCAGACTACCAGTGATTAAGAATGGCGGTCGATACGTCAAGGTGACCGTATGCTTGCCCTTACTTAATGGGACAGCAACAAAGGTATTAATCACTTTCTTAGTTGCGACGGATTTTCCATCAACAGTGGCATGCCAACCCTTGGAGTAAGGAATGGTCGTCATCAAAACTTGGTGACGATGCTTGATGTTGATTGTACCAGTAATCTTACGACTTGAGTGGGCCGTGATGTTCCAAGGGGATTGCTGGAGTTTCTGCGCCGACTTCTTGAATTGGGTATTATCCAACTTGTAGAGGGTGAAGTTTTGTAACCAGAGAGAAGTCTTCTTCATCTGAATCCCGAATGTCACGGTCTTGCCCTTGCTATTCGATGCAACGTTAACAGCGATCGTGTGCCGGTAAGTTGGGTACTGCTTGAGTTCCTTACCGTTAATGTAGTAACTCGCATTCGAAGTAGTTAGGTTTTGCCCGAGCGTGATGTAGTAGGAATCATTGGTTGTCGGCGTGAACTTAAAGTAAACCGATCCCGTTTTCGCTAAATTTTGTTTGTTCAAGACGGCGCCAGTTAACGTCGTGACCTTCTTAACGTTTTGGAAGACCACTTCGTTAAAGTTTTCGGCACTGATCAAGCCGCTGGTTGAACGATTTGCTAAGGTTTGGTAAATCAACTCTTGCCGGGCAATCGGATCGCCAGTTGTTTTGGAGACTTTCAAGCTAGTAATCTTGTCAGACGCTGCGAAACCAAGACCCAGGGCGTATGGATTTTTGTAGGTCGTGACTTTGTTAGTGCTGAGCTTTGCCGATTTTTGGTAATTCGTCAGATCTTTCTTGGTACTGGTGACCGGAATGTAGCTACGATAGTTCGCGTTATCAGTCTGGGATGTCGGTACTGTTTTATCCATAAAGTACTGCATGTCCAGTAACGAATCGGTAATCATGGTCCCGTTGGTGTAGGCGACCACACCGTCCCCATCCGGCTGACCAATTGAACCGAAAAAGTTAGGGATAATACTTTCGAAGGTCGAACTGAAATGATCAGCACCGTTATAGGCCGCCTGCATCGGATCGTCTTTAGTTCGTGTAAACGTCTTACCAATTCGATAAAAACGATTGTTGCTAGCTTTAATTTTGTTAACGGCATTGTCAAGGACTTGCGTGTATTTACCAAACTCACTTTGTGACACGTAGGAAATATTATTTAATGAAGCGACCACGTTGATCGACATATCAGTCGCAACTAAAATTAACGCGACGATTTGATAAATGAGACGTCGTTCCTTAGGCAACGTTAAGAAAATCAATGTAATTGCTGCCAAGCCAATTGTAATTAAGAGATTAGCTTGGGTGACGTAGGTGACTTTCTTAATGTTCAAGTAAATGGTTGTAAACAAACCGACCAGCAATGCGAGCATCGTTAGCGCTTGCCACAGTTTGATCGTTATTTTGTCTGTCAGTGCTTGGGCACCAATCCAGACGACCCAGAAACAAAAGACAAAGGAGAAGCGGTAAGGGTACCAAACTGGAAATTGGCCCGCATGCCACAATAAATCAAGTGGTTCGTAACAAAATGATAAGATAAGCGTCGCGGTTACAATCAAGGCGCTCAACTTCACGGACCATTTGAACTGGCGCCGTAAGAAAAAGAGCACAAAGGCGAGAACTGCTAACCATGCCACGTAAAAGTTTGGTTGACCGGATGGCATCTGATCGAAGTTGAAAGTACCGGTGACGAACTTAGCTAACATCTTCCAGGGCGCGTATTCAAGTTTCCAATGAACCTTGGTCACATTATATTGAGCCTTACTTTGAGTGAGCGCCCAGAAAGTTGGTAATAGCAACCATGCGGAGAATGCGACACCTAGCAGACCACCCCAAGCAAATTTGAGGGCGTGAGTTGCTAAGGTCTTCACGTTTTGCCAATACTTAGTTGCACCATACAACCAGTATAAACAACTGAATAAAATGACCATGTAGCCCATATAATAGTTGTCAATTAGCATGACGGCCAGCCAGCCAGCGAAGTAACGGACTTTACCAGTTGTAAACAAGCGTTCCAGTCCCAAAATGACCAATGGTAAAATGGCGACCGTGTCTAACCAGATCATGTTGAGCTGATTGGCGACCATCCAGCCCATCAGTGCGTATGCGGTACTGAAAGTTGGCACCAACCAACCCTTTTGCGTCTGCGTTTTAGTTAGTAGCCAGGCGAAGGATAGCCCTGCGAAACCATACTTTAGTACAGTGACGATAAAAATGCCGGTAGTGATTGATTGACCAGGGAATAGTAAGTAGATTAAATTAAAGGGACTCATTAAGTAATAAGCCCAGACCCCAACCATCTCGCCACCAATCGTTTTGGAGAAGGAATAGAAGAAAGCACTCGGATCGTGCAGTAGGGTATGCCGGAAATAGGAAAACAAGTCAACGTATTGTTGGCCTAAATCGACCGTTAACAGACTGCTTGATCCAAAGGGAGCCATGTGCCGATAAATAAAATAACCGGTCATGATCAGTAAAGGTAACCAAAAGCTGATCCATAATGGCCATGTGCGCTTGTCAAAAAAACGACGGAGTTTCAAAAATTGCCACCTCAATCTCTAATAATTCACAGCCAAACAGAAAAATAATCAAAAAAACATTAAAATCCGTAATAACGGCTGAAATTTTTATGTCTATCGTTTAGAATAACATAAGTATGGTATTTATC
Organism: Lactiplantibacillus sp. ME-2; assembly: GCF_022549155.1. Classification (NCBI taxonomy): domain Bacteria; kingdom Bacillati; phylum Bacillota; class Bacilli; order Lactobacillales; family Lactobacillaceae; genus Lactiplantibacillus; species Lactiplantibacillus sp. ME-2. The sequence goes on along the minus strand of NZ_JAKZEQ010000007.1, from coordinate 13,059 downwards.
TAGGATTGCTAGTATCATCTGGTAAATTTTTGCGAAATGTTTACCAAATTAAGAATGGGAGCGCCTGAGAATTGAAATTGTTTAAGAAAATTACGATAAATCGTGATCCCAACAAGTCGCATATTCCATTTCGGCTGAACTTCTTGTTTTTCATCGTCTTCTTGTTATTTGCTGCGTTGATTGCGCAGTTAGCTTACTTACAAGTTGACTACGGACAGAAGTTCCGAAGTACAGTGAATTCAGCCAATAATACGACGGCAACGGGAAACGTTCAACGGGGATCGATTTATGATTCAACCGGTCGGGTCTTAGTGGGAAACAAATCCCACCAAGCGATTCAATACACGAAGGGGCTGTCAGTTGCGTCGACTAAGATGTACGAAGTGGCGAATAAGTTAGGTGAGTACTTAACCATTCCAACGGATACATTAACGGATCGGAACTTGGCTGATTATTACTTAGCGGGGGCGGCTAATTTAAAGTCGGTTGCTAAGAAGGTTAAAACGTCTAGCGACGATGATGTTTTGTACGCACGGGAAGTCGCCTATGCGGAAAAACATATCATTAATAATTTAACGTCTACGCAAAAGAATGCGGCGGCGATTTATTATAAGATGAGTTCGGCGTACTCGCTGTCAACGGTCAATATCAAATCGACTGGTGTGACGAGTACGGAGCTTGCTGAAATCGGTGAGCACCAATCCGAAATGCCAGGAGTTAAGGTCGGAACGAGTTGGACTCGGAGTTATCCTAATGGGACTGACTTGAGTAGTGTGCTCGGGACAGTTACGACCGAAAAGCAAGGGTTACCGAGTGATAGCATTAAAACCTTGCTGGCAGAAGGCTATTCTCGTGATGATTCGGTTGGTCAAAGCCAATTGGAAAAGCAGTACGAAAATGTCCTTCGTGGAACCAAGTCACAGACTGAGGTCAAGACGCAGGATGGGGTCATTCAAAAGGAGATTAAGAAGTACGGTGGCCAGAAGGGTGACAACGTTCAGCTGACGATTAATTCGAAGTTCCAGAAAAAGGTTCAAAGTATCATTATGTCTGAAGCCAAAACGGTGGGGAGTAGTAATGCCTACTCGCCAGGAGCCTATGCTGTTGTAATGAACCCTAGCACTGGTGCCATTTATGCGTTAGCAGGTGCCAGCCGGAATCTATCCACTGGTAAAGTGACTGAAAATGCGTTGGGAACCATCAACCAATCCTTCGTTATGGGGTCGGTCGTTAAGGGTGCCACGGTCATGGGTGCCTTGCAAGATGGTGTGATTACACCCACGAATAGTACTTTGACCGATACGCCGATCAAGTTAGCCGGAACGGCCACCAAGTCGTCATGGTTTAACAAGAATGGTGGAACTAGTCTGAGCCTTAACGCTTCGACTGCCATGGAAGTTTCTTCTAACTCCTATATGATGCAATTAGCCATGAAGGAAGGTAACTTCAGCTATGCGTCTGGGAAAGCCTTGACGATGTCTAATTCGGTCTTCTCTAAACTTCGTGGTTATTTTAACGAGTTTGGCTTAGGTGTTAAGACCGGGATCGACTTGCCGGGTGAAGCCTCAGGTTACCAAGGTTCTTCGGCACAGAAGGATATTGGTAAAGCGTTAGACTTGTCCTACGGGAACTACGATGCTTACACGACTATTCAGCTGGCGCAATACATTGCGACAATGGCAAATGGTGGGCAACGCATTGCACCACACATCGTTTCCGCTATTACTGGGACTAAATCTAACGGGTCCCAAGGGGCTGTTAAGACTAATGTTAAGCCACGTGTCCTGAATACCATTGACGTCCCATCCTCATACTTTGATGTCGTACACCAAGGGTATTGGGATGTGGTCCATGGGAGTATGACGCAGCGGACGGGGAGTGCACTAGCTAGTTTATCACCAGCGGTTGCAGCTAAGTCTGGGACTGCCGAGACATTCCACGGAACGACATCTACTGAAACGTTAAGTTTGGTGACTTATGCGCCTTATAAGAACCCTAAAGTAGTGATAGCGGTTGCCTTTCCAGGAATTACTGCTACTAGTGGTGATTATAATATGGTCGTTGCTAAGCAAATTTATGCAGCGTTCTGGAAGTATTATAACAAGTAAAAAATCAGCTTTTTTCGTACCAGTATCTTAATTGATACTGGTATTTTTCAATCATTAATGGTATAGTAGTTCAAGTTAAGGGTTCCGGCCCTGTAATATGCGAATGAGTTTGGAGGGTCAACAACATGCGGGTACACATTACACTTGAATGTACAGAATGCCATGAACGCAACTACTTATCTTCAAAGAACCGCCGGAACAATCCGGACCGGGTTGAATTTAAGAAGTATTGTCCACGGGAACACAAAGTGACATTACATCGTGAAACAAAATAACAACGGGGACTCCTGTTGTTTTTTCTGTAACATTGTCATCAGACAATGGGCTTCTCATTTGTTGGCAACTGCCAAATTGATTTTTCAATTTGACATGTTAATGAATGAGATTTTTTTATACCAATTTTATTTTCGGGGGTGCCGTACGTGGAGAAAAAAGCATTTCGTAAGCAACAGCTTGGGCGATTAAGCCAAATGACGCCGGCTGACCGGCAACGGCAAAACCAGGCGTTACAGACCCAATTATTTGCAAGCCCAACATGGCAAACTGCCCAGGTCATTGCCATGACAATTAGTAGTGACATCGAAGTAGCAACGCGCCCACTTATTGAACAAGCTTGGGCGGAGGGCAAAATGGTGGTTATTCCAAAAACGCTGCCGCATCGTCAAATGGCTTTTTATCCTTACCAAGCGACTGATCGACTTGAGCGAACGACTTTTGGAATTCCAGAGCCCGTCACGGGTGAACCAGTCGCCAAGCAACAGATCGATCTGATCTTAGTTCCTGGTCTTGGGTACAGCCGTGACCGGCACGCCCGGATTGGATTTGGTGGTGGCTACTACGATCGTTACCTCGCTGATTATCCGGGTAAGAAGTTGACACTGGCTTATGACGAGATGGCTTTTGAACACGCTGAATGGCCGGTTGATCAATATGACGTCTTGTTAGACGAACTCTTGGTAGCAGGGGATGAACAACATGATGAGAATTAAACGCTGGTGGCAAACTGAACCGGCTATCACGCAGGTGCTACTTGGAATTACTGTGGCAGTCTTCTTAGTCGAGTGGCTGATGGGTGACGGCGCCATGCTGATTTTTAATTCACTAGGTGCTAAGAACAATCAAGCAATTGCGGCCGGCCAGTGGTGGCGATTGGTGACGCCGATGTTTTTACATATGGGACTTACCCATATTGCACTGAATGGTGTCGTTATTTATTTTATGGGCATGCAAATTGAAGCAATGTATGGTCATTGGCGGATGCTGGCAATTTATATTTTGGGTGGCATTAGTGGTAACATTATGAGTTTCGCGTTATCCAATAATCAGTCAGTAGGGGCCAGTACGGCGTGTTTCGCACTCTTTGGTGCCTTTTTGACGATTGGGGAATCGTTCTGGGAAAATCCAGTGATTCGCCAGCTCACGAACCAATTTTTACTACTAACCGTTTTGAATTTAGTATTCGATATGTTCTCGAATGGCATTGATATCTGGGGACATGTCGGGGGTCTAGTTGGTGGCTTTTTGTTAGGCTATCTGCTGGGTGTACCACGAATTGGCAAGATTGCGCCGCTGAAACGAATTGTGGCAACGGTTATTCTAGTCATTGGCTGGTTAGCTTTACTAAAAATGGGTTTTACAAATGCTAATTTAACTGTATAATTAATCGAGGATATGCACATGAAAACACTTTACGACGTCCAACAATTACTTAAAAAATTTGGCGTGTACGTGTACGTAGGCAAGCGAATTTGGGATATTGAGTTAATGGCCATTGAGATCGATCATCTCTATCAAGCTGGTGTCATTGACCCGAAGATGTATGCCCGCGTCAAGCTCGTATTGAGCCATGAGCACCGGATAGAAGCAGAACGCGCCCGTGAAGACGCGGCGCATGACTAATGGAGGGATTTAGCAACATGGAGCGTAAGTTAATTGGAGTCGACCTTGGTGGGACGACAACTAAGTTTGCCATTTTAACAGAAAATGGTGATATTCAACAAAAGTGGAGTATTGAAACCACGATTTTAGATGAAGGGGCCCACATTGTGCCTAACATCATCGATTCCATCAACCACCACATTGAGTTATATAAGATGGACCGTTCTCAATTTATCGGAATTGGAATGGGGACTCCCGGGACCGTTGATTTGGATAATGGTACGGTTATCGGTGCCTACAACTTAAACTGGAAGACCTTACAACCAGTTAAGGCTCAAATCGAAAAAGGGACTGGCATCAAATTTACGCTGGATAACGACGCTAACGTTGCTGCACTTGGCGAACGTTGGAAGGGCGCTGGCGAAAACGGTAGTGACGTTGTCTTTGTAACGCTTGGAACTGGTGTTGGCGGTGGGATCATCGCCGATGGCCGTTTACTCCATGGTATTGCTGGTGGTGCCGGTGAAATTGGTCACGTAACGGTTGAACCAAACGGCTACATGTGTACTTGTGGTAAGAAAGGTTGTTTGGAACAATACGCTTCTGCAACTGGTGTCGTTCACGTTGCTCGCGATATGGCAGAAGAATTCTCTGGTGCTTCTAAGTTGAAACAATTATTAGACAACGGTGAAGAAATTAGTTCAAAGATCACTTTCGATTTAGCTAAAGAAGGCGATGTCTTGGCTAAACGCGTTGTTGATCGGGTTTCTTATTACTTAGGCTTGGCATTAGCTAATGTCGGGAACACGATGAACCCATCTTCAATCATTATCGGTGGTGGGGTTTCAGCTGCTGGTGATTTCTTATTAGATCAAGTCATCAGTTACTTTAACCAATTCACATTCCCAACGATTCGCGACACGACTGCTTTGAAGTTAGCGGTCTTAGGTAACGACGCTGGTGTTATCGGAGCAGGTTCATTGGCCCAACGGTTTATTTAAGTTAAAATCAATCGTCAAGAAGCTTGGAAGTAATGTCCGAGCTTCTTTTTTATACTAAGCTCCAAAAACTGTGCTGATTAGGTTGTGGTTAAAAACTGAGCGCCAATTGCCGATGCTGATTTGGGCTCATGTCCTCAGACTATGCGTGATTTTAGTTTCATGTCGGTATGTTGTTACAACGGCGTATGAACTGTTACGCAACTTGGTACAAGGGATACGGATCGATTAGCGTGAATTGAATTAGATGACAGAATTGATTGGAGAAGTAGGATGGTAAAGTTATTATTGTCTTCACGGGCGTTTAGCACTGTGGCCGTAACGGACGCCTTTTTCACTTTAGTGGCGCCGGTGGCTAAGAACAGTGCGAGAATTGTGATTATTGTCAATTCGGTCAGCACGGGTAAAAATCACCCCCAAATGGTGGCACTACAACAAACGGTTCAGCAGCTTGGATATGCGCACGTGCAGCTCCTAGATGTATTGACGGATGATTTGGCCGCATTGAATACGGCAACGGTCATTATTTTGAATGGTGGCTACGAGTTTTTACTGTTGAAGAATCTGCGTGAAACGCACGTGCTGGAACGACTGAGGACTCTCGCGCTGGCGGGCAAGCCAATCTACGGTATTAGCGCCGGGGCCATCTTGTTAGGCCCGGATTTAGACCTGTACGCCTATTTATACCCGGAGGACAACACCGAGCAACTGGCAAGCACAACAGCCATCAATGCGACGACGATCCGTATTTATCCGCATTATGATGTTCATTGTGAAGTAAAGCCGCAATTGCCGCAGTTGATCACCGACTGGGAACATAAGACGGGCGTTACGGTCAAACGGTTGACTAACAATCAGGGATTACTGGTGCATGGTAGTCAGATTAAGATGATCGATTCGGATTCATAAATGTGATACCGCGATGCTTGGTTTTGAATTAACAGCGTGGTTAAATGCGGGTCTCAGGCCCCCGACCGTTTTAATGGATGCCTTTAAACTGTGGGTGAGTACGGCCATAAAGCAATCAGTGGGACTTCAGGATTAGTCAGCAGTTTAATCGCGGCTTTTCCTGCTTACCCCTAGTAAAAGTAAGCGGTTTTGTGTAAAATAGATAAGTAGAAATTAGGAGGGATAACGTGGTTTTAGGTGCATTGAGCGGCATGGCGTATGTTAACATCGTGTTAGTTATCATAATCGCGGCCTACTTTATTTATGAGTTGTATAGTTACATTCGACGGCGTCAGGTGTCCACGATGTTGGACGAAGAAGCGTTTCAGGCGGGAATGCGTAAGGCGCAAGTGATTGATTTGCGTGAAAAGAAAGAGTTTGACGCTGGTCATATTCTGGGGGCTCGGAATATTCCGTTCAACAGTTTGAAAGTTCGGATGAACGAACTTCGCAAGGATATGCCAATCTACGTTTACGATCAAACCCATACGTTAAGTACACGGGCCGTCGTCACATTAGCTAAGAATGGTTATTCACAGCTATACATTTTAAAACCCGGTTACGCACGTTGGGAAGGTAAGACGAAAAAAGCGAAGTATTAAAAAATGGCGGCTAGAACAACAACTTGTTCGGCCACCATTTTTTATTTAATTAACCGTTGTGAGCTGAGCGGCTCTTGCGCATCGCCTTTTTCCGGTTTTCTTCGAATTTGTTTTCTTGGTCTTCGATTGGATCAACAACTTGCTTCTTAAATGATAAGACGGAGCCAATTACGGCACCAGCAGTTGCGACGACCCCAAACAAGAAGCCACGGGTAAATGATTTCATTAGTAAAACCTCCTAGCAATTGTTAGTTTTATTATGCTTGTTTTATGCGGAGATAGCAATCAATTCAATCTAATTTTTAAAAAAGTGGGGTGAAACGCAATGCTTACTCAAATTATTGCTCATCGTGGTAGCAAGGGGACCAGGCCGGAAAATACGTTACCAGCGTTTATTGCGGCTATCGAGGATGGTGCGGATGGCATTGAGACTGACGTACACTTGTCGCGAGACGGGCAACTGATTATTATGCATGATGAGCTCGTCGACCGCACGACTAACGGAACGGGTCGGATTGTGGATCACACGTTGGCCGAGTTAAAGCAATTGGACGCTGGTGTTAAGTATGCATCAGCCTATGCGGGAACGCGTATTCCGACTTTAGATGAAGTGGTTCAATTATTGATTCAATACAACTTTACTGGTATTTTTAATCTGGAAATCAAAACTAATAAGATTCATTATGAGGGGATCGAAGACTTGGTAGCGGATTATTTTAACCATCATCAAGTTCCGTTTACGCTAATTTATTCGAGCTTCTACGGAAAGTCGATCGAACGGTTGCATATTTTACAGCCCGAGGTCGAATCGGATAGCCTGTTCAAGACTAAGGTTCAAACTGCGAAGCGGCTTCATGCGCAACACATTGTTCTCGGTTATCATCCGGATATTCGTTGGGTGCGAGTTCACTGGCTCTTATTGCCAAAAGTGCAGTTGCGGCCATGGACGGTCAACACGGAACGCGATATGCGGTTCTGTTATCGTCATCGGTTTGCGGGACTGATTACCGACTACCCTGGATTAGCACGAAGAATTCGTAAGCAGGTACAAGGAGGTTAAACGAGTGACAACAGTAACTAAACATAAAGTATTACTAATCGCGGGACCAACAGCAGTCGGTAAGACGGCATTATCGCTAGCGCTGGCTAAACAGCTGAATGGTGAAATCATTTCAGGAGACTCAATGCAGGTCTATCGTCACTTGGATATTGGTACGGCTAAAATAATGCCGGAAGAGCAGGCGGGCATTCCCCACCATCTAATCGATATCAAAAATATTGATCAGCGTTTTACAGTCGCTGAATTTGTCAGTCGGACGACGGCGTTGATCATTGATATTAGTGCTCGGGGTAAACTGCCTATTATTGTGGGTGGAACTGGCTTTTACTTGCAGTCCTTGTTGGCGGGCTATCAGTTTGGACCAGCGGATAATGAACCTGATATGGCGTATCGTCAAGCTTGGTTTGATCGTGCCGCTGTCGAAGGTTCGGATGTGGCGTGGATGGCGTTGAAACAGCGTGATCCGCAGGCGGCCACCGCAATTGCGCCCGCTAACTTGGTACGGGTCGTACGGGCGTTGGAGTACGTGCATACAACTGGTCAGCTTTTTTCTGAGCAGGCGGATACGCACGGTGACACACTGGATGCTTATACCTTATGTCTGACCGCGGAGCGAGCGCTGCTGTATACTCGGATCAATCAACGTGTCGATCAAATGGTAGCGGCCGGATTGGAACAAGAGGCGCGGTGGCTATTTGACCAAGGTGGCGCCATGTTACCGGCTGGTAAGGGGATCGGGTATCACGAATGGTTCCCTTACTTTAATGGGGAGCAGACGCGTGACGAATCAATTGCTAAGATCAAACAGGACTCACGTCGTTATGCGAAGCGTCAGTTGACTTGGTTCCGTAACAAGATGTCGGTCGACTGGATCAATCTATTGGAACACCCTGAATTACGGGCCTCGATTGACCAACGGCTAGCTAGTTGGTTAAGCTAAATTATAAATTGGTATACCTATGATAAAACGTGTGATATTTTCTAACATGAATGATTGACATTCGATGATAACATTGCTAATATTAAGTCTGTATTAAAGAGGAGGGTCGTTATGAAGGAAAAGGAACTCCGTCGCTCGTTGGCCGTCTTGCCAATTGGTACGGTTATGAAGCTGACCAATTTGTCTGCGCGGCAAATTCGCTACTATGAAGAGCAAGAATTGATTACGCCGGAACGAAATGCCGGTAATCGGCGAATGTTTTCGTTGAATGATGTTGATCGTTTGCTTGAAATCAAGGATTACTTAGCAGATGGCATCAATATGGCTGGAATCAAAGAAATATATGCGCTCCAAAAACAGCGAGCTGAGCAGAAGCAAGCTGACTTGGCTAAGCCGCTAACTGATCGCGATGTGCGCCGAATCCTTCATGATGAATTCCTGAATCTCGGAGGCTTGCAGTCCGACAAGGGCCCCAATTATCCGGCACACTAAGATGTTTGCATTCGTTAGTCAATCAATTTAAGGAGCGATTTTCATGGCAAAACAGTCCTACTCAAAAGACGATATCCGCCGCATCGTCAAAGAAGAAAACGTTAATTTTTTACGGTTAATGTTTACTGATCTATTCGGCACAATTAAGAACGTTGAAGTTCCAGTTTCACAACTCGACAAACTCTTGGATAACAAGTTGATGTTTGACGGTTCATCCATCGATGGGTTTGTTCGGATCGAAGAAAGTGACATGTACCTGTATCCTGACTTATCAACTTGGTTGATCATGCCTTGGAACACGGAACATGGTAAAATTGCACGGATTATCTGTGAAGTTTACACGTCTGACCGTAAGCCGTTCGAAGGGGATCCACGGAACAACTTAATTCGTGTCTTAAACGATATGCGCGAAGCAGGTTATACGTCATTTAACTGTGGGACTGAGCCTGAATTCTTCTTATTCAAGATGAATGAAAAGGGTGAACCAACGACCGAATTGAATGATAAGGGAAGTTACTTCGACTTATCACCAATGGACTTGGGTGAAAATTGCCGCCGGGACATTGCACTTGAACTTGAACGACTTGGTTTTAACGTTGAAGCCAGCCATCATGAAGTTGCACCTGGTCAACATGAAATTGACTTTAAGTACGCGGATGCTTTATCTGCAGCCGATCATATCCAAACGTTCAAATTGGTCGTTAAGACCATCGCACGGAAATACAATTTGTGGGCAACCTTTATGCCTAAGCCGTTAAACGGTGTCAATGGTTCTGGGATGCATGTGAACATGTCCTTGTTCCATGATCAAGGCAATGCTTTTTATGATGCTAATGATAAGAATGGCTTAGAATTATCATCAGACGCTTATCACTTCTTAGGTGGTTTGATGAAGCATGCCCGGTCATACACTGCTGTCACTAACCCGACAGTCAACTCATACAAACGCTTGGTTCCTGGATATGAAGCGCCCGTTTACGTGGCCTGGTCAGCATCTAACCGGTCACCAATGATTCGGATTCCAAGTGCACGGGGCTTGTCAACGCGCCTTGAATTACGGAGTGTGGACGCTTCAACTAACCCATATTTGGCCTTTGCAGCGGTTCTTGAAGCTGGCTTGGACGGAATCAAGAACGGTATTGAACCACCAAAGAGTGTTGATCGTAATATCTATGTTATGGATGAAGATGAACGGGCTGCAGCTGGTATCGCTGACTTACCGTCAACGTTACACAATGCGCTGAAAGAGTTCCAGACAGATCCGACGATGAAGAAGGCGTTAGGGCCACATATTTATCAGAGTTTCTTGGAAGCTAAACGGCTTGAATGGGCTTCATACCGTCAACAAGTTAGTGAATGGGAACGTGATCAGTACATGGAATTGTACTAAACCATTAATTGAGATAAAAATACGACGGTTAGGGCACCTTAAATGGCGAACTAGCCGTTTTTGTTATAAAATTGGTAAATTAGTGGTGTTAACCTTTATTAATGCACTAATTTTCGGTAACATTAGGAACAGCAATGCAATTCAGCAAGTTTTCAATTATTATTGATTGCAAGGAGATTATTATGGAAAAACAAAATCAGCCTGATCTTGAAAAACAAGATCAACCTACGCGCGCGCTTACGAAGCGACTTCAACAAAAGTTAGACTATGTAACTACGGTGCGCCAAGCAATTACGGCTGGTGACGACCGGTTGATCTACGAATTGATCGATGGTGACCACTATCACCAAGCCTTACTTAACGAGGAACCGGATCCAACCCGTAACGCCCAAGTGGATTTAATTACGGATGTCTATCCGGCAATCAGTCACTACTTGAGTACCAAGTTAATTGATTATTTGGCTCATGAGTACCCATTCTTTTATTATGAAGAAACCCAACTCGGCGAATTTCAGATTTACTTTGGTAACTGGTGGGATCGGCGCCGGTTTGGTAAATTGAACGTTTTGAAAGTCGCCTTTGAATTTAGTTCGGAAGAATACAATAAATTACAAAAGACGTTTGAACTGGCTCCCGCGCACAAACGTTTCAATACAGATCGTATTCAGCAGATCTCAGCTGGTAGCGATCAGCTACAGAAACTGATTGACGCGCAATCAGACCGTGATGCGCAAAAAGAAGAATTGCGGCAGCAACTAAAGGAAAATGGGCAACGTAACTCACTATTTGATTCTGGTCGGATCAAAGAAGAACGGCAGCAAATTATTGACCAGTTAACTAAGTTGGCCGATGAAGACGAACAAGCTAATAATGCCCATGCAACCATGAAGGATAACGAAGCTAAGATTTTAACGCTTTCTAAGGAAGATACGATTTTAGCTTATGAGAAACAAGCGATTGAAAACGCCTTTAAGAGTTTTGAGAATTTTAATGAGCGTAACCGTAGTCTTTATGTTGACTACTTGACCACGCTGATTGGGAAGGCGCAGGTAGCGGCTGATGTCGAATAATACGGACAAGCAGATGGACACGGCAACACTGAGCACTCACGGTAAGCTGAGTACGTTCAATGAGGGCTTAAAAAAAGGACTCGCTAATGGTGAAAAATTTACGGCCTTGATGGACCAACTGATTGATACAACTGACGGGGAGACACTGTTAGCAGCGGCACAACAGCTAGCAGACTTTAAACTGGATACGGCTTACGTGACGTTTCCCCATCAATATCAGAATGCCGATTATTATTTGATCTTCATGAGTCGGTTATTGGGCATGCATGGTGATGAACAAGCGGTGCTGAATTCTCAACGGCATACTGAAGCGCTGTATCACGTTTACGGGGCGCTAACGGATGATTACACCTTCTTGTATCAAGTGGTGAACAACGGCAACGGTGGTGCATATTATCGTGAACAAACAACTGGCGAAAACTTGTTTTATATTCATTTAGAACGGCGCTTGTTACGGTTTAATAGTTCGGCGTTTACGAATTTATTTATTAATAAATTATTGTTGAAGGGGACTGGGGTTGACCAAATTAATACGGTTCTCGCAACGCTAATTAAATTTGGACATTGCTTACAAGATGATTTTGGCTTTAACGTCGACTTTAATATTTTGGACGTTGCTAACGCGGCTAAATATGAACTTCGGTCGGCTAATTTAGATCGGGCAATCGTTGACAAATTGTTTGTCAGTGCGGCTAAGAATGAGCACATGTTGCGTAATTCACAGCAAGGACATGGTGCCCAAATTGAACTGCGGGCTGGTTTGACAGTTGATATCTTTGATGCAGCTGAAGCTGGCGGTAGTCAACAATGGGTCCTGACTGTTCATGATCCTGATCAAGCAGTTTCGTGGTTTGACGTGTTGTTACACTTTGGGTTCATGCGTGATTGGTACTTAGAAAATATCGATTCGCTAGAAATAAAAGCGGATCCATTAGTATTTGCTTAAGTAACGGGGGTATTAGATGCTAGAACTAACAACGTTATTACAACAGTCGATTCGTTTAGACCGCGATATTACGGCCCGTCAACAGATTCATTGGCGGCCACAAGAACGGTTGCAAAATGCGATGGTCTCACTGGACGTCGAATTGGCAGAAATGGCTAATACGTCGGAATGGTTCAAAGTTTGGAAGATTCATCGTGGCAAAGCGGATCCTGATAAGACACACCGCGCAACGCTGCTGAACGAATACGTAGATGCGATGGACTTCTTCTTCCTTGTCTCAGCGATTCAACAGTGGACGCATTTGATTCCAGTAACGCCTGAGCAATTGACTACGATTGCGGCTAAGCCGGCGACTGATTTGAATAAACAGTACTTGGCGATCAAGCACCTCCTCTATGATGCTTACTTTAACCATCGTCAGGAGAGCTACCAGCACGCTTGGCACGTTTTCTTGAAGATTGGGCTAGTTGATTTTGGTTTTACTCAGGACGAGATACAGACGGCGTTTACGGCCAAAAATCATGTCAATGAGCAACGACAAGCAAATAACTATTAAAAAAATAACCTAATTGTGACCTATACCCCCAAAGTTAAAGTAAAAGCTTTAGCTTTGGAGGTATTTTTTAT
>NZ_JAKZEQ010000079.1:0-4394 GCF_022549155.1 Lactiplantibacillus sp. ME-2 | reverse complement strand
CGGTCGAGGACTTAACCAAGTAATTGGTGTTCCGGTTCATATGAAGATATTTGATATTAGCTAGTTTTGAGAGCACAAGTTTCTCAATAGTGTGGTGACGATGGCGAGAAGGATACACCTGTTCCCATGTCGAACACAGAAGTTAAGCTTCTTAGCGCCGAGAGTAGTTGGGGGATCGCTCCCTGCGAGGGTAGGACGTTGCCATGCAACCTAAGGAATCGTTAATTCGATTCCTTTTTTTGTTGCCAAAAATTAGCCTACTGGGCGAACTAAGACTAAATTTTGAAATTCAAACGGCGGGTCGGATTATTAGGAATCCCGGTACTCATCAGCGCATTTGGAATTCAACCCATACTATTAATCACCGGCACGATCTACTTATTGGTTGCAATCACACTCATTATACTGAATAAGTTTCCGTTGAGTTGAATCGTTAGCGATTGCGCTCAATGCTCATATTTGGGGTAGCTGGCAGTGATGGGGGAGTTGTCAAAACGAGAGACAGTAGCGCTCGGATTTTGAGAGTCAGGCGTAAATGGCGTACGTTTGGTTGGTTAGAAAAATCGAATGCTAGTTATCAATCGATAAGGTGATTCAGCTCAGTCTAAGGTACTAGGTATTGGTTTACGAACTTGGCCATTACTAACCGCTAATACGATCTCGTGGGCCTAATGTCATTTAATTTGGACAGTATCCGTCATAACCATGTAAAAATCATGTAAATTCGGGAGCAATAATTGTTATTCTAGCAGTTACGTGCTATGTTATTATCATATTTTATGAAGTGGAGTGATAGTTATGGCTCAGATTTCTGTGGGGGATCGGGTTAAATGTCAAAAGAACGGCAATACCGATTATGATTTTTATGCTAAAGTTGAAAAAATTTACGAGAACTCCGCCTTCGTCACAATTACTCATTATGATTTGCGGGATGATATTAATGTGGCAGAACTTCAATATCGGGCAGTGATCGCCTTAAAGAAGATGAAACCCGCTAAACCGACTGCTGGTGAAGCGAAGCAGCTACAGGCAGTTAGTGCGGCCATGTTAGCTGAATAAATTAAGAATATCGATGCAACATGTAGGTAATGGGTTGTTCAAGAATTTGATTCTTGAACAACCCATTTTTAGTTTGGCTGCAAAGCTTTTCGGTGTGATGGAGTGCCCTGGTTGGGACTGATTTTATGATGATTAGAGGCCAACTGACTTAATGAATCTGTCCGTTAGAGCTTTAACAGATTGGATATTTAACAATCATTCACGCGGGTGTTGTTACAAGCTAATTGTGCACGTCTCTTTATTCGGTGTAGCAAACTTTTTTGTTGGCAATCTGACTTTTAGCCTGTACATCATTGGTTTCAATGGTACAATGGATATTAGTAGTTGATAACTGTTCTAAAGTAAGGAGGAGTTTTGAATGCAGACAGCTAATCAAAATGTAACGTTGACGGGGCGTCGACGCTTCTGGTTCATTTTTACGCTGTTGCTTGGGACTTGGACCATGTCGATCAGTCAGTCTTCCTTGTCGACGGTCTACCCAACATTTATGCGCGACTTTGGCATCTCGGCCTCAACCGTGCAATGGTTAACGACCGGCTTTATGTTGACAATGGTCGTCATGATGCCAATCAGTCCGTGGTTGTTGAATAATATTGGGTTTAAGAAATTATTCTTAGCCGTTTTGGTGCTTTTCGATATTGGTTCAATCATTATTTATTTCGCACCCAGTTTTGGTGTGATGATGGTCGGTCGCCTAATTAAAGCGGCGGCAGTTGGCGTGCTGTTTCCCTCGTATCAATCCATTTTACTGACGATTACGCCCGAGGAAAAACGGGGTAGTACGATGGGTGTCGCCGGGTTGGTCATGGGATCAGCATTAGCATCTGGCCCGATTATTTCCGGTGTGGTTTTGAAGTTTACCGATTGGCACGGATTGTTTGCCGTCTTCATCACGGTGGCAACTTTGTTGATCCTAATTAGTTTCACAACGATCAAGGACGTGATGGTCAATAAGCCTTCAAAGCTGGATTTGCTCTCAATCGTGACGTTACTGGGCTTTGCTGGGATTTTATACGTCGTGAATGAGATTGGTAAACCCAATGTGAACTGGACGTTCGGTTGGCTGTTATTAGCGGTTTCAGTACTAGCGGTGGCTTACTTTACTTATCGCCAATTTCACTTGGAGACGCCGTTATTGGAACTACGGGTCTTAAAAACATTTAATTATGACTTAGCCATTTTCCTAACAGCAATCTCGTACGTGGCGCTGATTGTCATAACAATCATCTTCCCACTCTATTACCAGGGTGTCTTGAAGGTGTCGCCATTCGTTTCAGGCATGTCACTGGTGCCTGGTGCGGTGCTTCTAAGTATTTTGAACCCGCTTACTGGGAAACTAGCAGAGAAGATTGGATACAAACAAATCATGTTACTTGGTATGAGTATGATCGTTGTTGGTTGGCTGATCTTAGTACTGATCAATTCAGAGTTGAACCTGCTCACCATGATTTTGCTGGCTGCCTTAATTGAAGGCGGGAATGCCTTTGTCATGATGCCCGCCGTCACATTGGGGGCTAATTCATTACCCGATGAACTGATTTCACACGGTACCGCTGTGATTACGACGGTTCGTCAAATTCTCGGTTCAGCTGGTGTGGCCGTGGCGACCTTGGTCTTATCCAACGTGACGCTTGCTCAGAAACAAGCGGGAGCCTCAACGTTGCGTGCGAACTTGCAAGGGTACCATACGGTCTTCTGGATGATGCTCGGCATTGAATTGGTTGGCCTCGTGCTTGCGTTACTTTTGCGTGATGGGCGCAAGCAGTCGCATTAATAATCACGGTGACTGACTACCAGGCGAGAATGACTGAAGTTAAGTGGGATATGCTTTGAACGCCACTAATTAGACATTAGTGCCTGCACAATCGGTCGGTTAGTCGTAATTAGGCCAAAAGGACCGCCATTCTTGATTACAAGAATGGCGGTCCTTTTTTCGTGGCGCGACTGTGATCGTACTGAATCACAGGAATTGGCCCAACTAACCGGGGCGCTTCTACTTGGCTGTTGCTTTTTGAATCTTTGCCAATTGACGATATTGACTGAGCATCCAGCTTTGATACGTCTGGTTGGCCGGTAACGTTTCGGTGACCTTCAGTACCGGCACATCGTATTTCCTGGCGAGTTTGACCATGTTCGTGACCAAGTTACTATCGGTCTGAGTGTTTTCAACGAAAAAGGCAATCCGGTGGTGCTTGATATCTTGTTGCATTTGCTGGATATCCTTAGGTGATGGGTCGGAACCCTCTTCAATTGCATGTGCGAAATGCGTATTGCTGATTCGGTAGCCGATTGCCTTCAATGAGTAGTCAAAGACCGGCTCACTGACAGCGACACGCTGATTATTTGCATGCTGTTTCAATTGTTTGATCATAGTGGTTATGGTCTTAGCGTTGGTCTGATACTTTTGGGCCTGCTGTTCAAAATAATGCTTGTGCTGCGGCTGAATTTTGCTGAGTTCTGTTGCGATTTTAGTTGCTAATTTGGGCATCGTTGTGGGATCGTACCAGACGTGTTCGTTGGCCCCGTCAGTTTTATGAGCCACGTCGGTTCCCACTGTGATTACCCGGGCGCCCTTGGCTTTGTTGACAGTAAGCTTTTCCATCCAGTCATCGTAGCCGAGGCCGTTGTAAATGATTAATTGGGCGCTACTAGCCTGCTTAGCCGTGTTGACGGTCGGCTCGTAGTCGTGGGGGTCAACGCTCGGTCGATCAATAATCGAGGTCACTTGACCATACTTTCCTGCCACCGCCTTAGCCGTTTGACCATAAAAGTCGAGACTAGCCATGATATTAATTTTGTCGTTAGTCGTTTTACTGGGGGTGCTCGAACTTTGACAGCCTGCTAATAGGCCACTGAGTCCCAGTATTATTGCCAAATAAAGCCATATCCGTCGGTTGACCATGTATTGTAACCCCATTCTCTTTAAATCGTAACCATTACTGTTAACTTTACCGAAAGAAACGGTCGTCGTCAAGTCTTTAAGATAAGGTTTAGACTAGGTGAAAACACTGCACTGACTGACGAAAGCTGGTAAAATAGGCGTACCTGAAAAGCGGAAGGCGGGGCACGCAGATGATATTTACGATTGTGATTTTAATTTTACTAGCAAGCGCAATTTTTCGCGGGTTTCACCGCGGATTTGTGATTGAAATGTTGCATCTGATTGGGACGGTCGTCGTCCTATTGTTTGCACGACTACTCTATCAGCCGTTAGGGACAATGATTAGTAATCTATTGACGAATTTACATTTAATTGAAGCTTCAGTGGCGGCAACGTTGATCATTAACCTGGTCGCTTTCTTCGTGTTAATTTCGTTAGGGTGGTCAGTGATTCG
>NZ_JAKZEQ010000078.1:0-4453 GCF_022549155.1 Lactiplantibacillus sp. ME-2 | reverse complement strand
GGCATAAAACTAGATAAAGAAACGTTAAAACGAATTGGCTTGAAAGGTAAATACAGCAGTGACTAATACACCGGGTGGGTGGAATGCCTACTATATGATTGAGGTGATATAGATGAATAACCTTTTAATTAGTGAACCACCGTTACAGGTGCTGCCGTCGCTGGCCGTTAAGGTTGGTCTAAACGAAGCAATTGTTTTACAGCAGTTCCATTACTGGCTAAATCGTTCAAACAACGAACGTGATGGGTATAAGTGGATTTACAACAGCTATACGAGTTGGCATAAACAATTTCCTTTTTGGAGCATAAAGACTTTAAAACGGGCGATTACAAGCCTTGAGAAAGACGAGTTTTTGATCTCTGGAAACTACAACAAGGCCGGGTTTGATAAGACTAAATGGTACCGCATTAACTACGAAAAATTAGAGGGCCAACCATTGGGTCAAAATGGGCCAACGAATAGGCCAGAATGTCCCAATGGAGTAGCCCAAAATGGGCCAACCAATACCAATAGATTACCAGAGACTACTACAGAGACTACAAATAATAAACGTCCCAACTCAAAAACCGAGTATGGACCCGATGATCCACCCTACCAAGTAGCACTCCATTTATTGACCAGAATTAAGCAACGGCAATCTGACTTCAAAGAACCAAACTTACAGAAATGGGCTAATGACATCCGTCTAGCTCATGAACGTGATCATCGTGATTATGAAAAATTAGATTGGCTAGTAGATTGGTCGCAGGACAATTCATTCTGGCAAGCAAACATTTTGTCGGCAGGGAAGCTACGCAAGCAGTATGACACGCTCATGGGTCAGGCTGAACGGGATCGCCCGACTAATGTTGCGCCACAAACACGAGAGGACTGGTTTGGCTAATGGAAAATGTAACGAAGCTATTCAATCAAGCCACGATTCAGAAAGTAGTAGCGGCTAGAGGAATTGATACAACTAAGTTGCCAACCAAAGAAGAATTGGATCATCAAACAATTGATCGGGCGAATGCGGGCGTAATTGCTAACCGAAAACGGTATTACTATCGCATGTCAGTCTGGTCTGGAGGCGTGCCGCTACGATTTAGCTTTAATGATTGGCAGGTTGATAAACAGCCTAATCAAGCTAAAGCTAGAGAGCTTGGCAATCAAGCATTTAAGTTAGCTAGGCAATTAGAGACTAACCAGTTCAACGTAGCACTTGCAGGCGGCCCTGGTGTTGGTAAAACATCGTTAGCACTAGCAATCATGTATCAGCTAATGAGTGTAGGCCAAACAGCAATGTTTGTCTCAACAGCTGAGTTGCTACGGCTGGTAAATGAGAAATACGAAGCACCGGACGTACGTCAACGGTTACTATACGTTTTAAAAGACATGCAAAACGTTGATGTTCTAGTTTTAGACGATTTTGGTACTGAAGGCGGTAAACCAACCGAAAAAGGATTCTACAAGCCAGTGCACAAAGATTTGCAGACGCTGATGTATCAAGTGGCGAATGCTCGTTGCGATTTTGATCATAACGAAGTCAAGCATATAACCATCATTACGACTAACAACACACGTAAGCAATTAGAAAGTATGTATGATTGCAAAACAATCGATCGCTTATATACCAAGGATACTAGCTGTCAATTGCTGTTTGACAACATGGAAGGAGTCAGAAGTGTATGAGTTGTGAATTATGTCATGGTAGTAAAGTTGTTCAGCAACCACTTGGGAGTTATGGTTTCACGTTTGCCCCATGCCCAAATTGTACGAATGAGATACACGCTCATTACGAACAAGAGCTTGAAAGGAAGTTAGCCTATGACAAGAAAAAATTGGCTTAAAGAACTGGAAGTAATTCATAAGCTAGAAGCGAGATATGGCAGCATGGATAACGTACCTAAGAGCAAACTAGCTAACTTGCATAAGATGCCTGGAATTAAGGCCGTGTCAGGCGATTACACGGAGATTACACGTACCCAGTATAATGCTATTAAATTAGTCATGAAAGGCAAGCAGGGTAAAACTAGGACGTCTCGGGAGCTAAAGCACAATAACGCTTGGCTGGATAGACGCATTCGTGCGATTGACGAAAACAAATACTACATTACGGAGGACAAATAAGCATGATTGATATGAAAATTGACCAGTATCATCTGACTAGTGACAAATACGAAGTTAAGGTTAACAGGATGTCATTAGACAGCCATGGGCATCCGGTAACTAGCTACGATGAAAAGTCTGGTATTAATCGGCTGGTAGAAGCACCCTTAGCACACTGTAAAAACGTCGAGGACGCATTGCAATGGCTTCGTGGGTATTTAATCCGGACTGGTAGTGAGCACATAAAAACAGTGGATCAGTTAGCCAGAAAGAGTCATGAAATTGAACAGCAGTTTGACACGTACATTAAAGAGCGAGTCCTGGAAGGATTGTAAGTTATGCCTAAACACACTAAGAAGCGTTCAACGATTAAACGGAAGCACCGGCGCATGAAGGAGCACGCCGAGGAGAATAAAGCTAAAACGCTGGATAGAAAGCAATTGTTAAAGGAATATGATCCATACAACATTCGCAAGTGGGCGTTTGAAGCGTTCGGGGAGGATTGAAAATGAGTATTAAAAATAAAATTGGACTTGGCATGATAGCCTTATTTATTTTAGTCACAACCATTGGGAACTTCTTAGACGGATTCTGGCATGGGGTTACTTTTATCAGTGTTGTGGCATGGATTGTAATAGCACTGGAACTTTTGAGTTCTAGGAAATGATTGGAGATGGCGACGATGACCGATGAAATGAAAGAATTACGTGAACTGTTAGTCAAAGATTACGAAGGCTGGATGGATTTAAGAATGCTTGCAACCGCTGCTGGAATTAAACAAGCAATAAACGAGCTAGATGATTTGGTAGGAGATGGCGACGATGATTAAGTTTAGGGCGTGGGACAAGGTTCAGAATAAAATGCTGTTACCTGACAATATCGAATTCATTCATGGTCAAGCCTATTGGGCAGAGGCTAGTACTGATGGGCAGGACGAGTGCTCTAACGATGGCAGAGTTGATGAAATTGGCGCACTGTTTGAGCTTGAACAGTTTACTGGCCTGACAGACGTGAACGGCAAGGATATCTATGAAGGTGATATTTTAGAAAATCGGAAGTATCGGTCAATTGTTAAATTTGCTAGCGGTAAATTTTTAGCAGATTTAATTGAAACTATCCAAACCTTTGACCTTATAGGTGAAACTCACGGTTCAAAGGTTATTGGCAACGTGCACGAGAACCCAGAACTGCTGAAAGGCTGATTTTAAGACATTTTATAGAAAGCAAGCGTCAAATTTCCATTTTTACATCTTTTTTATAAAAACGTAAACAGGAGGAAGACAAATGACTGACACCGAATACGCCAAAGCAATTCAAACGAAAGCCACGGTTGCTAACCTTGAAATGAACGTGGCACTGACAACTGAGCAACAGGCACAAATTGGCCAGGACTTCATTGCTGACATTATGGTGTTGAGTGAAAGGGGAATTGGTAGTGAAACGAACGACGATTAGAAAAGTTGAAGATATTCTACGTGACTATCCCAAGATTGACAAGTATATCGAGAAACGTGAACAGGAATTACGTTATCCAACTGTCCCTCGTGATGATAATGTCGGAGGTGGCAAGGCACAATACAAATATACCGAAACGGCGTTAAATACGCTCATTACAATTGACGATGATCGGCGCATTAACACATTGAAGCGTCAGCGAGAAGTGATTGATGATTGTTTAGACGGCGTTGGCCGTGATACAGAAGTAATTATAAATGAGCTATATTTTAAGAAACACCAGCAGTACACAATTGACGGATTAATTGCAAATCATATGATAAATGTTAGCCGTCGAAAAGCGTTTGACTTAAAGAAAACTTTTATCAACGATTGCGCTAAGGGGTTTGGATTGTATGAAATATAAAAACGTGCACTAATCGTGCACTTTTGACCCCTACAAACGTGCTAAATTGGTAGTATGCCAAATGTGATTGACGTGCATGAAGTAATCCTCCAAATTACAGACTGGTAATCGCTGTGGGCTAATTGGTAAGCCACAATGGGATGTAGGTTCGAGGCCTACCAGCGATATAGTTAAATTGAAATTAAGGAGGAATTGGTTATGTTTAAAATTATTGAACAATTATTAAATGAAATTTTACATGGTCATTTGGTATCAATTAACAGATCAAACGAAGATTTAGATGACGGTCAAACGTTGGCTCATTATGATTTCAATGTTAAGGTAAAATGTCCTACATCAAAATAACAAATTAAAGTATCACCGTTATTATTTATGGGTAATGTGTGTAGGTTCGAGTCCTACTGGCGATATAGTTATACAGCATGGTCACTCATGAGGGCTAAAACTGTATAACACGTGCTTGTGGCGGAATAGGTAGACGTTTTAAGAGGCAACACAGGATGGTGT
>NZ_JAKZEQ010000077.1:0-5109 GCF_022549155.1 Lactiplantibacillus sp. ME-2 | reverse complement strand
TTGATTTCAAAAGAACGCTCCGGCAAGTTATTTGCCAGAGCGTTCTTTTAGATTAGCGATAATCAAATTTCAATGTAACTAACGGCTTAGTCCTTAGCCTTGAAGTAATGTACCTGCGCGGTGAAATCACTGGTTTGAACAGGAGTCGTGTAAAGTCCTAGTTGCATCAATTCATCGCCACCATACATTTTGTTTGTATCGGTCTCAACGTAGGTCTGCTGAGGGTCTAATCCCGCTAACTTCGTAATATGCGGTTCTGGTTGAACTGCACCTAAAATAACGAAGGTGAACAGCAAAGCTTCTTTCTGATCCGGACTAACAAACATCCACGCCACCGTATTAGATTCAAACGGGCTCTCTAATCGATAAAAGGTCCCGTATTGAACTAACTCACGGTGCTGCTTATAGAAGGCAACCTGTCTTTTAACGGCCTGCTTGTCCGCATCACTTAGTTGGGCCGCGTCCAGTTCATAGCCCAAGGTACCACTCATTGCCACAGCACCACGCATCTTCATCGACGTCGACCGTCCTAACAATTCATCCGGGCTCGTCCCAACATGGGCGGTAATTGCAGAAATTGGATAAACGAGTGAAGTCCCATATTGAATTTTGAGCCGTTCAATCGGGTCATTATTATCTGATGGCCAACTCTGTGGCATATAATACATTAAACCAGCATCAAAGCGGCCACCACCGCCAGAGCAGCCTTCAAATAAGATCTGTGGATAGCGTTTCGTTAAACGCTCCATCAAGTCATATACACCTAAGATAAAGCGGTGGCTAGTCTCACCTTCATGAGTTGAATCGCTATGTGGCGAATAGACTTCCGTTAAATTGCGGTTCATATCCCACTTGATATAATCAATGGGCACCTTATCAAGAACTGCGGTCATTTGTTCAAAAATATTGTCGACAACATCCGGCTGGCTGAAATCAAGCACGTATTCGTTCCGCGATAACGTTCGGCCACGATCTGGTACGCCTAACACCCAATCAGGATGGGCCCGATAAAGATCGGAATCGGCTGAAATATTTTCTGGCTCGAACCAAAGTCCGAACCGCATCCCTTTATCATGGGTCCGTTTGCTAATATCCGCTAAGCCTCCTGGTAACTTGTTCCGATTAACAAACCAGTCACCTAGCGAACTATTATCATCATTTCGATGACCGAACCAACCGTCATCCAGCACAAACATTTCGATACCCAGTGGTGCTGCAGCATCCAAGATTGATTGAATCTTGTCCGCATCAAAGTCAAAGTAAGTAGCTTCCCAATTGTTAATCAAGATTGGCCGGGGTTCGCGCTTGTAGCGACTACGCGCAACCCGATCGCGCAATAAATCATGATAGGCTTGCGACATCCCGTTAAGTCCAGTTGTCGAGTACACCATTGCAACCTCGGGCGTTTGGAAACTATCACCG
This sequence comes from Lactiplantibacillus sp. ME-2, assembly GCF_022549155.1. Classification (NCBI taxonomy): domain Bacteria; kingdom Bacillati; phylum Bacillota; class Bacilli; order Lactobacillales; family Lactobacillaceae; genus Lactiplantibacillus; species Lactiplantibacillus sp. ME-2. Next base: position 3,687 of record NZ_JAKZEQ010000077.1, on the reverse strand, counting down.
GCCGCCAATCGCCAGTCGAAGTTATATTCATTGATTCCCATAGTCAAGCGTGTCTGACCAATTGGGTCCCGTTCTAAACTAACCTGGTGGTTACCTGAATAAATTAGCAATGCACCAAGGACATTGCCTTGAAATTCATTAGTATTCGGATCAGCTAGCGCCACAAAAGGATTCATATGATGAGAACTAGCACCCCGGCGACTTTCAAACTGAGTTACACCTCGATGGAGCCGTTCACGACTAAGCTGGCGCTCACGCGCATAGCTTCCAGGTAACGAAATGGCATCTAATGGTTGGGTTGGCAGGTCCATCTGCATCGAAGCCACTTTTTCTAAGTCGACAGCTTGCTCACTGTGATTAATCAACCGGGCGCTACGCGTGATAACTGGCCGATCCCGATAAATCGTGTAGGCTAATTCGAGTGTCACGCCTAATGTGGCATCTCGCAACGTCACAATCAAAGTTTGGGCTTCATCCTCATCTTCGACATAAGTTTGTGGCAAGCCCTTAAGTTCCGGCTTACCGGCTTCCATCCGGCAGTCTTGATAACGAAAATCAACTGTTCGAGCACCATTGGCCGCGCAAATAATCGCGGCGGGTTGCCGATAATCACCGGTATTATTGCCACCGTATTCCTGTGGCAAATCATCCTTGGAATAGCTTCGATCAGTCGTATTCGGTAAATTTCCTGAGAACCCCCGATCAATCCGGGGATACTGACGCTCGCCATGATAACCCCGAACCCGTGGGCCAAAGTACAAGTGGGCCAACACGTTGCCTGTCTCCACACCTAGAATATACGATATTTGATCGTTATGCAGGTGAAAGACAAGTTGTTCTTCATCAATGTCAATTAAAGTTTGCTGCAACGTTACTGCCATAGTAAAATCTTCCCTTCGCTATTAGCTTTTTCTATTTCAGTTCACAAAAAGAGCTATTAATGGCTCGCGTCATTAATAGCTCTCCTCGTAAAGAAACTATGCTTGATCCGGTAAGCCGACATTCGATAATTGTAAGACATCTTCATCATCTTGTACGGTGGTTCCTGAATCTTTAAGATACGTAAATTCGGGCATATCTTTATAGTTTGTAATAACGACCATAACGGTATCATCCAAGCCAGCCTTTTCAATTGCTGGTTGCCAGAATTCAATTAATTCTTGCCCTTGTGTGACATGGTCGCCCTTCTCAACGTACTGAACAAATCCAGTCCCGCGCATCTTAACAGTACCAATCCCAATATGAATTAGCGTTAAAATACCGGTATCAGAACGTAATCCGATCGCATGGCGAGTCGGGAAGGTTGCAACAACTTCACCATCAAATGGTGCGACAACGCGACCATCCGTTGGTTTAATGGCGAAACCTTTACCCATACTACCGTTTGCGAAGGATTCGTCAGCAACATCTTTCAAACTGATCAGTTCCCCGGCAACAGGATCTTGATAAACCGTCGTCTTGGCATCGGCTTCTGCTTCAACTTCAGCAGGAGTTTCATCGGTTTCCAAGTGAGTTGACCATGTTTTTTCAAGTTCATCAACGATTTGTGCATGCATCTTTTCATCCAACTTAACCTTCTTGAAGAAGATGAATGTCCCAATCAAAATCATAGCAGCAGGTACACCGAACATCATTAACTTGAAGATGGCAGCGCCATGGCTAGTCACATCACCAGCAGTGGCACCAGCTGTCATCCCAGCCCAAACAGCAGTTAAACCAACGACACCGTTAGAAATCGCACCGCCTAATTTATCAAGTAAAGGCCGAACGGATAAGGTTAAAGATTCGTCACGATGACCAAACTTCAACTGCCCATATTCAACAGAATCACTCAAAACCATCAAAACAACTAAGAAAATTAATGGTTGTGGAATGTAGAATAATACGGCCGCTGTTAAGATCATTGGTAATGACTGACCAGCAAAGGCAAACATGATCAGTGAAATCATCATAATAACAACTGCTAAGAAGAACACTTTACGACGACTAAACTTCTTTGCTAATGGTGGGAAGGCCAATACGGCAAAAATCCCAATAATCGCATTTAGTGAACCTAATAGTGTAAACTTCGAGGCGTCACCCAAAATATAGGTGAAGTAGTAAAGTTCTAGTGAGTTCGTAATGGCAATCCCTGCCGTGTAGATCCCATACATCAATGATAACCACATCAATTGATCGTTACGGGCTAACACTTTGAAGACTTCCTTGAAGCTAGTCTTTTCAGTGTTCTTACGCAATTCAGAATCATTTTCTTTGGTTCCAAGTGCAACAACTAAGGCAGAAATCAAAGCGATTGCGGCAATAATGATCCCAAATGCCATCCAACCACGGTTGTCACCTTGACCACTGTTAGACTTAACAGAAAACATTAAGACGATTGGCATAACGATAACCCCAACGATGTTGGCACCAATGTTAGAGCCAACCCGGGCGTATGTCGCCGTCTTTTCACGTTCTGCTGAGTCAAATGAGATTGCTGGAATCATTGACCAAAAACCAACGTCTTTAAACGAATAGAAAATATCCATTGTAATGTATAAAATTGCAAAAATAATTAAATATAGAATGGGGTTTGAGGTATTTAATCCGCCTAAACTCGTGAATAAAAGTGCTAAAACGACGGAACCTATAATCCCACCAATGACAATCCATGGTTTAAAGTGGCCCCACCGAGAATTAGTATTATCAATGGCATTCCCGATCAAAGGATCAATTGCTAGTTCCACGAACCGCAAACCTGCAATAATCATGGTGATCCAAGCAATCATTTGTGTTCCTTGAGCCCCACTACTCTTATCGAACAAGTGGGAGGTCACAAACATAATAAAATAAGTTGATAAAGTGGCATAGAAGGCATCGTGCCCAAACGCCCCAAACGAATAAGCAAGTCGCGATGTTATTTTACGACCTTTACTCTGCTTTGTCTCTGCATCCATAATCTCGCCTCACATCTTCCTTGAATAATTTACAAGTTTAAATGTAATCGTTTTCAGAAGTAATGTCAATGATTTTTAGTAAAATTTGTTCAAAAGTTTTATCTATACCGCTTTTGATTAGGACCTGCTAATGCGCCTATCGACACTGATTGCCCGCTTTCCAAGGGCTTAAGCAGTATAGTACTCATTATCTTACCAATGATCATCGTTTTACTAATCACGGTATTAATCAGATGCTCGGGACTTTGTTAACTAAATTAAACATTGTTTACTCATACGTTTACAAAAAAGGCGCCAGGCAGAACTCGCCTGACACCTCAACTAGTATTAATTTAACCGTTCATATTGGTACCGAATCGTATGCGTCACTGGTGCTCCTGGACGTAACACAATATCACCAAAATCAGGATGATTGATTGCATCAGGAAGTGTCTGGGCTTCCGTCGCTAACGCATTATATTGATGCGCGTCTTCCTTATCAGCATCAAACGGATTAGCCGTGAATATAATAAGACTATTGCGATCTGAATAAATTTTTACTTGGCGCTTATCATCAGTATCCCCAACGATAGCAATTGGTTCTGCCGCACTTGGGGCGACTTCATACGCATCGTCAAATTCAATGCCACCATTCTCAGTCTTCAGCTGGGCTAATGCCTTTTCAACTGGTTGTGCCTGGTTAAAGTCATACGCTGTGCCTTTAACTGCTAATTCCTTACCAGTTGGGACTTTTTCATCATCAAATTCCAAG
>NZ_JAKZEQ010000076.1:0-5116 GCF_022549155.1 Lactiplantibacillus sp. ME-2 | reverse complement strand
CTTTGGATAACGGCTCAACTTATAAAGTTGAAACGCCAACGATCGATGGTTACACTTACAAGTCAGCTGATGCAGCCTTAACTGGTACGGTTGATGGTAATAAGACCATTACCTTAACTTACACCAAGGATTCAACGACACCAGTTGAAAACAAAGCTAACTTGACGATTAATTATGTTGATGCTGATGGTAACACTATCAAAGCATCCAACGTAACTGAATATATTGTTGGTCAAGCTTACACTGTTGGTCAACCAGAAATTGCGGGTTACACTTATGACCATGCTACTGGTGATGCCATTGCCGGGACGATTGCCTACAAGGGTAACACAGTTACCCTTGTTTACACGAAGAACGGTGGCACTACTCCAACTGAACAAACTAAGACGATCACAGTTAACTATGTTGACGCAGATGGTAATACGATCAAGAGTGCGACGACCACAACTTACAAAGTTGGGGACACTTACACGGTCGCAACGCCAACAATCGATGGTTACACTTACAAGTCAGCTGATGGTGCTTTGAGTGGTACGGTGGCTGATGACGCGACGATCACCTTAACTTATGCTAAGAATGATAACGGCGGCTCAACGACTGCACCTACCACCGCACCTGGTACCGGCGACAATGGTAATAACGGTGGTGGCACGACGACAACTGCACCTACGACTGCACCTGGCACTGGTGACAACGTCAACGGTGGCGGTACTGGTACAACTACAACTGCTCCTGTTACGACGCCAAGTGACGATACTGTTGATAATGGTAATGGCTCGTCAAACAACGGTTCATCAACGACGACTACTTCAACCGCACCAGCAACCACGGTTTCTGATGATGAAGTAACGCCAACGACGACGGCTACTACTAACAATGGGACTAGTGGGGTTGTTCCTGCATCAGCCTCATTGAAGCCAGTAGTTACGACTAAGACGACGACTTCAGACGCAAAGACGTTACCACAAACGGATGAAGACGAAAACGGGACTGCCTTGGCTGTCTTGGGTCTTTCAACCTTATTGATGGGTTCAGCGTTATACTTTGGCGTTTCTCGTCGGAAGCATGAAGCATAATAATTAGAATAGCTTGATTATTTGCTGAACGGATAGAAAGGTCAGCGATGACCTTTCTACTCTTTGAGCAAACAATCAAGTTTATGGAGGAGTTGCATTATGAAGATGTTCAATAAAAAGCGCAGAGATAAGAATGAGGATTACCGTAATCATTCTGAGCGTGCAACGGCGACTTCAACCGTTGCTGCTCAAAAGCCAAAACCAAAGGCGACTCAAAGTAGTACGACCCCCAATGTGCGGTCATCTGCTGGTGTCCGGCCAACTAGTAGCAGCGTGACTGCTTCAACTAGTGCCCCAGTTAAGGGCCAAAACCGGGTCAACCAACGGCGTGCTACCCAAACAGCAGCCAAAAACAGTGTGGCAATTGAACGCGAAATGGCTGACTTAAACAAGCAATACCAAACTTTACGTGGGGAGCTTAAGGTCCAATTGGTTCAGGACCGTAAGCACGAAAAGCAACAGTATGAAACTTTAGTTGCCGAACAGTTAAACTTAGAACAACAGTTAAAGGACGCTAAGGTTACTCTGTCTAAACAGGACAAAGTCGTTAACACGAACGATAGCGAACGGCAGGGAATGGTCAAGACCATCAATGCTGCTCAAAAACGTTATGATGATGCTAAGAAAGCTCTTGCTAAGAGCGATCAAACCATCAAATCGTTGGAAAAGAAGATTACGCAGTCTGAACAATCATTAGCTGATTTGAAGCAAAATGAAGCTGATATGCGTAAAGCAATTCAGGGCGAACAGGATCTTAAGAAGTTATTCGTGTTGATGAAGCAACAGGAGAAGCAAGCACAGGATCTGTATCAAAAGAGTGACGCAATCAACAGTGAACTCGTGAAACTCCAGAAGCGTGAACAGACTGAAACCCGTGAACGTTCGCGGAAGGAACACGCGATTACGAGTGCGGAAAAAGACTTACATACCGCTCAAGATGCGTTAGTTGCTTATGATCGTAAGAAGAAGAGTGCTCAAGACGAACAAGAACGTTCACTTAACTTGATTAATCAGAAAATCAATCGATTACAACATGATTATGATCAAAATGCTACGATTGTTAAGGGGCTCCAACAAAAGATTGAAAGCATTGATGCCAAGTTAAAATCGGATTACGGGACGACTCACTTAGTATCGCCCGTCGAATTTGACCAGTCTGCAAAGTACTTCTTGTTCAGCACCGATTTGATTCAGTCATTGTCTGGTGATGAAAAGGCTTCGATGGAAATGATCATGGGCTTATTGAAGAGTGAAGTTAAGGATAAAGCTAATGTTATTACGGTTAACTATAATGACAGCTTGCCAGAAATTTGGAACAGTTACCAATCAGCTGGCTTAGTTGATAAACGAACTGGCTTGTACAACATGTACTACACGATTCAGGCAAAGGTACCGGGTGCCGTTGCGAAGACTAAACCAGAATTACCTGATAATCCTGCATGGCAATATAAGCGCAATGCTGATAAGCAGATTGTGTCAATTGCCGATGACGGCGGTAACCCAATTATGACGTTGAAGTACCGTAAGAATGGTGCCATTTGGTACATGACTTACTTCAATGGGTCGTTAGCAACTCGTCGGGATGTGTACGATGCTGCCGGGTTCTTGTCAGTCACTCAGTACCTTGACCGGACGAATAACTCACAAGTGACACTAGAAAACTTCTATCGTCCAGACCACTCTTTAGCAATGGTCAAGCAATATGGTAGTAACCACGAATTATCAATTCAATTAGTGAACAAGGAAGAAGCCATCACGAATGTCTTCCATTCTGAAGCACAATTATTGAACTGGTGGTTGGCATCAGTCTTGCAACAACAAAACAGTGTGTTGGTTATGGGAGTTAACGCCCCATTGTTCGACCAATGCTTACAAGCAACGAATGATAATTTCCATCTCTTACCAATCGTCTCTGCTGATGATTTGGATAATCAACACGTCCAAGATATTATCAACGGAAAGAGTAAGTTGTCGAGCTTAGTTGTAACGGATCGTGATGTTCAGACTGCGATTGAGAAACAAATGACACGTGATCTTGAAATCACCGTTATGCCAGCTGCAGAAGTCCGTGCGTAATCACGGGGTTGTTGATGATGCCTTGAACGTGACGCATGAATGGGGTTTTAAATAATGATGAAGACTAATACTAAGAAGGCCAAGTACGACGATGCGGAATTGTTCGAAAAAGTCTTAGTGGGCATGTCATGGCTTGAAAGCCATCTTCGCGAGATTATTCAAACGATGGTGACTGATGCGGACGTGTCGTTCGAACAGTTCTTGATTCTCTACTATCTTGACCATAGCACTGATCACCGGATTACGGTGAAAGAGCTAGCCGCTGACCGCCACGTCTCTTCTTCAGCGATTTCAAGGAAACTGACCTACTTGATCAACAATGACTTGATTGTGTTGAACATCGATCCTTATGATCGTCGGTACCGTTATCTAACGTTAACCGCCAAAGGTGAGAAGTTAGCACGGGTCATTGAAAAAGTTAACGAAGAACGCCTTGGCAAGTTCCTCGACGAATTTGGCCGGATTCGAACCTCTGAATTAACTGATGAGCTTCGGATGGTCAGCAAAGTTTTAGTGGATACCAAGGAAATTAAAGGCTAGTAAAAAAGAGTCATTCAACTTGTATAAGCTGAATGACTCTTTTTAGTGTTAAATATTGATCGCTAATGAGAACAAGATAAAACCACCAAGTAACATGGCAAGAATCGCCACGACCACCCACAGCACTTGACGGACGTTGTGCCGCACGCGTCGCTCAACATGGCTCTTTGATTGGAGATGCTCATGTTGGACATTAAATAGCGAAGCATTCGTGTCTTTGACCCAATCAGCACCATGCTGACCATAGTAGGGGTTGGTGTTATGATTGAGCGAGTGGGGGACCCGGCCATTTGATTTGGTTAACGGTTGATAGCGCCGCATCGTAATCCTCTTTTCAACGGTTGTTTAGTTTTTCTGGGCCTTATAAGGAACGGCATAGTTCTTAGGGGCGTCGCTAGCTTTTGCATACTTCCAGTGCCCAGACATCTTCTTTTCGAGTGGGGCATCATCTTTGATGCAAGTAAAGCGAGAGCCAACTTCATTTTCGATAATGAAGATCCGGTTAAACTCGTGCCGCGTCTGAACAATGTGACAATCATTGTGATCGATACCAAAAACATCTTTGTATACCAACAACATTATCTCCTTTGGATTGAATTTAAAATAGTGACAATTTTACAAGGCTTCACAGACAGTCTACACTATCTATTATAAACCCCTAATCAAGTCCGTAAACCGTTTTGAGTGAAAAAAGATAAAATTGCACTGGCAAGGGTGTGACAATTCATAAAAAGCCACGCAGGTAAATTTGATCTTACCTGCGTGGCTTTATCCGTACTTCTGATTGGGTATACTGGGCTCGAACCAGTAAATTACGGATTCAGAGTCCGCTGCCTTACCAATTTGGCGAATACCCAATAACAACTATTTAATAGTAACTTTTCCAGCAAATACTGTCAAGACTTTGCTGAAACTTTGTGTCTATTTTTTGCATTTTTGCTTGAATATCGTATCAGTTGGTGGCTAAACTAGTTGAGTGGAAGGTGAGTGTATGTCGAAGTCAGAATTAGATCATTTATTCGATCATCTGCGACAACAATTGATCGTATGGGCGGTCACGGCCATCGGATTAGCAGTTATGCGCAGCTTTTTGTTACCCCAATTATTGACTTTCGTTTTTTGGTGTAGTGTGGCCTACTGTTTGCTCTTATTCGTTGGTTTAGTTGTTGTGACGATTTTTAGGTGGCAAAAATCTTAATTATATTTGACAAGCCGCTTATCATTCGGTAAGATAATAAATGAATTTGTGCCCGCTGGTCAAATTGGTTAAGACGTCGCCCTCTCAAGGCGGAGTTACGGGTTCGATCCCCGTGCGGGTGATAAGTCGACGTCGGTAGATAAAAAGAGAAGCGTCATAATGCTGGTATATCAGCTGTCTCTTATACACATCTGACGCTGCCGACGATATGACAATCGTGTAGATC
>NZ_JAKZEQ010000075.1:0-5153 GCF_022549155.1 Lactiplantibacillus sp. ME-2 | reverse complement strand
CCCCATATGAAGTATTTTTTGACAAACCGTTGCACTTAGTTTGACAATTCGCCATACAAATTTAAATAAAGGGGTACAAATCACTATGAAAATTAATGCTAAAAACTATTTTAAGATCAATAAGACGGCCGATGTAACACCAACGAACAATATCATTCGATTAGCTACCAAGGTTCAAATCGGCATGTTGGAGTCACAGGATGCTGAAAAAGAGATCACTGAATTAGACGCAATGAAAAACGGCCTGGAATTGCAGGACGAAATGGCCGATTTTGTGCAACGTGTAATGGGCTACACTGATAAGCAGATGGAAACGATTAATAACACTATCTCAATTGAACGGTTTGGTGAAGGGGTCGGCTACCTGATTATGCGTTTAAATGGCATCTCAGACGCTGATATTAAACTATCTGAGCAGAAGCAACGTAAAGCCATCGAAGACGCTAAGTCGTCAAAATAAGCCGGCACAAACGTAACGGTGAGCTTAAAAAGGAAGTCCTAAAGTTGAAAAACCAACAGGAAGACTTCAACTTACTAGCTCAACAATTATTAACCGAGGGGTTATCACCGAAAGAATTTGATGATAGCTCCTTTTTTAATATGATGGCTAGTTTAAACGCTCGTAAAAAGGAAGACCGTGCTGAACTAGTTGACCCACTAGAAGCCATTAATCAAACGTATGGCTTATAAGCGTTTGTGCCTAAAAGGAGGTTAAAAAAGAATGGCTAAAAAAGTAGTTGGCCGTGAGATGACCAGTAAGGTTGGCCTAGATTCAGCAGAAGCTGTTAAATCGCTAAAGCAGTTAACTGCTGAGGTTAAAGCCAACACTAATGGTTGGAAAGCCCAAGAAATAGCCTTGAAATCAGCTGGAGAGTATCAAAAGGCCGCCTCAGCTAGGGTAGACGGGTTAGCTAAGTCAATGGAGATGCAAAAGTCTAAAATTGATGAGTTAAAGTCCCGTCAAGCAGGCCTAAACAGAGATACTAAAGACGGTGAAGAAGCTTATTTAAAACTATCTGACCAGATTAACAAGGCCAGTCGGTCATACGGATCAATGAGTGGTCAGCTAGATCGAGCCAAGTCTAAACTACAGTATTACAATTCAGGTTTAGCAGACCTGCAAAAGGGCTATAAACAGAGTACAGCTTTAAGTGAGTCCTATGTAAAACGCCTAGAAGCCGAGGGTAAGTCGGCCGAAGCTAACAAGGCTAAATTGGGTGGCTTAAAACAGGCATATTCTAACATGGAAGCTCAGTATAAAGCTCAAACTAGTGAACTTGAGCGGATTAGGACGGCTAGCGGTGCTACTAGTGACGCTTATAAACGCCAACAAGTGCGTGTTAATGAGACTGCAACAGCCATGGCTAAGGCTAAGACTAGTCAAAAAGAACTAGTTAAGGCGATGGAAAAAGAACCACATGGCTTTATGTCAGGTGTACGGTCTAAGTTAGATTCCGTTGATGACAAGGCTAAGAAGACATCTCATTTATTTGGTACCATATTAGGCGCCCACTTAGTTGCTAATGGGGTTACCAACGCTTTATCGAGTATAACGGCATCTTTTGGCGAACTTACTAGTGCTGTAACAGAATATGATAACAAGCAACGTACAATGACGGCCACATGGACTACTTTAACTGGTTCAAACGGAAAAGGTAAACAAATGGTCGGCATTGGTAATGAGTTAGCCTCAGCCTTCAACCAGAACATTAATGTGGTTGATGAACTTAACCAGTCATTTTACCATGTGTTTGATAATGCACCACGGACTAAAGAATTAACTAAGTCCATCTTAACGTTGGGTGATACGCTTAACCTAAGTGATGAGAATGTTACCCGACTAGGCACCAACTTTACTCACATGTTATCAAGTGGCAAGATGCAACTTGGTGACTTTAACATGATTAACGACCAATTGCCGATGTACGCTGGTAAAATGCTAGAGTTCGAAAAGAAGCAACAGCATAACAGTAAGCTAACCATGTCAACACTACGTGACCAGATGAGTGCCGGCAAGATTAGTGCTAAAGACGCTGAGGAAGTCATGAACTCTCTTGGTGGCAAGTATGCCAAAGCCTCAGAAAACTTGATGAAGACCATACCCGGTATGGAACGGTCAATTAAGACTCAAATGCCGGCTTTATTAGATGCCGTTTACAAGCCAATTGCCAATATGAAGTCCCCATTAATGGGCCAGTTTACCAAGTGGATTGGCGATAAAAATACTAAATCTGAGTTTAAAGATGTTGGCAATGCGCTAGCCTTGCAGATTAATGACATAACTAAGGCGTTTGCTGGTAAAAAGTTTAATGTTGGTGATAGCCTCAATAAAATGTTGTCTAACCTAGCAAAAGGCATTGATAAAATGGGTGCTAACATCGTTGCTCACAAAAAAGAAATAAAGTCATTCTTTAGTTCAATGAAGACAGCTTCTAAGACATCCTTTAATGTGTTTGTGCAATCGCTAAAGGATATTGAACCAATATTGAAGATTGTCGGTGAGTTTGCTGAGAAACACCCTAAAGTATTCGCTGGTTTAGCTTCTAGTGCCTTTGTAGCAAGTAAGGGTATATCTGCATTAAAGCTAGCCTTCAGTGGCTTAGACTTGGCGAAGGGCCTAGGTGGCAAGCTTAGCCGGATTGTGTTCAAACCAAAGGTAGATGGCGCTGAAGGCAAGCGTGAACTAACCAAGTTTGCAAGTTTTGTCAAGCGTGCTGGGACTGGAATGGGTCACTGGTTAAAGATGGCTGCTAGTGTAACCACCACTAAGGCCAAAGGTGTGCTTAGCAGTATGTGGGCACACACTAAATCAGTCGGTGGCAAGATTGGTAGGGGCTTAAAGTGGACGGCTAAAATCGCCTATAAAGGTGCTTCTAAGGCATTCAGCGTGCTAGGTGCTGGTATTAAGACACTAGGTAAATCATTCCTGTCATTAGGCAGACTGTTACTAGCTAACCCAATCGGCCTAGTTCTAACTGCCGTGGTTGCGTTAGGCGTGGCATTCTACGAGGCTTACAAGCATATCAAACCGTTCCGTGATGCAGTAAATGGTATGGGGACTGCCATGAAGAAATTATTTACTGGCAAGTATGACTGGGAGAAAAAGGTTGGCTCAGCGTTGGGTAAAGTCGGTAACACCATGGGTAAATGGGCTAAAACCACTACCGGATTCTTTAAAAAACACAAGACCGAGATATTAACCACTTTGATTAACCCATTTGCAGGTCTAGCTACATGGTTCTTAAAGGACACTAAAACTGGTAAGAATATTCAAAAGTGGTCTAAAGGTTTTAGCAAAGACATTCAAAAAATGGGCTTTAAGAAGGCCATGGACAAACAGGTCAATGACGCTTCTAAGGCGTTTAGCAAGACTAAGTTCGGCGAGTGGTTTAAGACCGTTTCAGATAGCTTTGATAGTTTTAAAAGCAGATTTAAGAAGTCATGGAACAAGCACTGGTCAGACATGGGTAAATCGCTCAGGAATAACTGGAACGGTTCCGTTAAGAACACTAGGAACTTCTTTAGCACCGTTGGCAAGAAGTGGAACGGCTTTAAAAATAGCTTTAGAAAAGGTTGGAACAGCCATTGGAATGCTATGACTCGTAACTTGCATAGCGCATGGAGCAGTTCATATAAACATACTAGAGATTTCTTTAGTAGCATGGGTAAGAAGTGGAACGGTTGGAAGTATAGCTTTAGAAAGAGTTGGAATAACCACTGGAATGATATGCGTTCCAACTTAAACCACTACTGGAACAGGTCAATTAAACACACTAGAGACTTCTTTTCTAGCATGGGATCCAGATGGGTTGGCTGGAAGAAGAGCTTTGCACATAGTTGGAACAGTCATTGGAACACAATGCGGTCTAACCTGCATAGTTATTGGAACAAAGACTTGCGCCATACTAGAGTGTTCGGTCATTCAATGGGTGACTGGCTATCAACATTCAAAAAGTCATTTAAGGGTGGCTGGTCTAGCTTAGGTACCGGCGTTGAGAATATCTTCAAAGGACTTTGGAAGGATTTAAAGAGGTTTGCTAGAGACGGTATGAACGATGTTATCGACCTTATCAATGGTGGTATCAATGCGGTTGATAGTGTCATCCATACGTTTGGTGGTAAGAGGAAGACTATTGGTGATTTAAGCCATGTTCATTTTGCCGAAGGTACTGGTATGTTTAGCGGGTCACGGAATCCAATTACCAAGCCTACTATGGCAATGTTAAATGATGGTAATGATTCCCCCAAAACTGATAACAAAGAAATGGTCATGCTACCTAATGGTGATTCAGGCATTGTGCAAGGACGCAACACTAAGATGATGTTACCAGCTGGCACTGAGGTATTGAGCGCTAGTGAGACAGCCATGTTAATGGCAATGCAAGGCGTGACTAAGTACGCTAAAGGTACTGGGATATTTGGTGATATTCTAAACAGTGTTACTAGTGGTATCTCAGGTGTAACTAGCTGGGTTGGTAAAAAGGTAGGCAGTTTAGAGAAGTTTTTCAAGACCGCTGAAAATATTATTGCTCACCCAGTTAAGTCGTTAGAGAACCTGTTTAGCTGGTCTTCTAAGGGCGTCTCAGGTGTCATGAGTAACATTGGTCACGGCCTATTCAATGGTGTTGAGAAGCAAGCTAAGACATGGTGGTCAACCCTATGGGGCGGCGTTAGTGACAGCCTAGACAGCGGCGCTTCTAGTTCCACGCTAGTTAATGCGATGGAGAAGTATGGCGCCACAAACAAGTATGTCTACGGTGCTGAGGGTCCTAGTGCGTTTGACTGTTCCGGCCTAGTTGAGTACACCCTAAAGAAGCTTGGAATTAACTTCCCACGTACTAGTGGCGAGCAGTATAGGGCATCTAAGTATGTCAGCAATCCTAAACCGGGTGACTTGGTATTCTTTGGCCCAGGTGGTAGCGATCACGTTGGGGTATACACCGGCAATGGCGAGTTTTATTCAGCTGAAAATGAGCATGATGGCATGGGTATCAGTAAAGTTCATGGCGGTGGCTATGGTACGTTTGCTGGCTATGGGAGAGTACCCGGATTATCGGATAGCACTAGCTCGGATAAGTCTTCTAAATCTAGTGGGCTGTTAGAACGTGTTTAGAATCTTTTCAAGAGTATTCGCAGGAAGGCTAAGCTAATCA
>NZ_JAKZEQ010000074.1:0-5298 GCF_022549155.1 Lactiplantibacillus sp. ME-2 | reverse complement strand
GGTCTACATTGCCTCAATTTGCATCTTACTTAAGTAGTTTTAAGACGGACCCTAGCTAGGAAGGTGATTATTTATTAAGTATAAAGTTGATAATGGTGAATATCCCAGTGGTAAGGACGCTGTGGATCCCAAGCGAGTGAAATATCTGAAATTGATTAGTAAGTTAGCGACATTTACGTGTATTGCGATGTACGTGTCGTATATTCCACAAATCATTTCGAATTTCTCAGGTGACCCAGTATCGCCGCTACAACCACTCGTGGCAATGATTAATGGGATACTATGGACTGGTTACGGCTGGTTCAAGACTTATAAGGATTGGCCCGTTATTATTTCAAATGTTCCCGGGGTGATTTTTGGATTTATCACTGTTTTAACCGTATATATTCATTAACCGAATGACAAATTGACTGTAAACTAAAAGTCCGCTGATACGTTTAAACGCGTATCGGCGGACTTTTTTGCAAGGTGTTAAGCGTTCTTTAAAGCAGCCTGAGCTAACAATAGGCCACCGGCAATGCCAGAATTGTTACCCAGTCCAGCGGGAACGATATAGTCATCCAGTGGTGGGACTTCTTCGTAGCCATTTAGATAGGCGGCAAACTTTTCACGAATCATGGGAAAGAGCTGCCGTTGATTCATAACACCACCGTTAAGAATAATTTTATCAGGTGCGAAGGCGACGGTGAGGTTGACACATGCCTGTGCGATGTAGTCAGCGATGATTGGCCAGACCGGATCGTCGACGGGAATATCTTTCCCAGCTTTCCCCGTTCGTTTTCCCACTGCTGGCCCAGCAGCTAAACCTTCTAAACAGATGTCATGGTAGGGGCAGTTGGACTTGAAATCGTCCCCAGGTAACCGGTTGAGTCGCATGTGACCAAGTTCAGTATGAGTGCGACCATTAAAAATGTGGTTCTGACTAATGACGCCAGCGCCAACACCGGTACCAATCGTCATGTAGATGCTGTTAGGGACGTCCTTAGCGATTCCAATCATTGATTCGCCATAAGCGGCTTCGTTAACATCAGTGGTCCAGTAGAGTGGGATGTTGAAGCGACTTTTAAGATGGCCTAAAAAATCGAAGTCACCCCAGTCGGGTTTGGGAGTCGTGGTAATGTAACCATATTTCGGATCATCGGGATTAACGCCGATGGGGCCAAATGAACCGATACCAATCGCGTCAACGGGATGAGTCGTAAAATAGTCGTCTACCGCAGTCATGGTTTCAGCGGGGGTTGTCGTGGGGATCGAAATTCGGTCGCTAACTTGCCCGTTTTCAGCGCCCGTGGCACAAACAAATTTTGTACCACCAGCTTCAATTGCACCTAAAAGCATAGTGTGCCTCCTGTAGTTAAAAATGTAGTCTTATTTATTAATAGTATACTCTTAATTAGAAATTTTGTTAACGATTACATTAACTTTGACGTAAATAAATTAGCTGACTAGTGAAATCAGCGTTGGTGGGTTTAAGTGGAATTCCCATCGTGTTTAACTGATGCCCCGTATAGCGATTACCCGATGAATCGCTATAAGTTAATTCAGCATCGAGATAGTGTAATGGTAATGGGTGCTGAGTTTTGACAGCAGAATTAAGCCTATTTAAGTAACAGCAAATTGCCTGCTTTTTATCTGCCGTTACTAGCAACCACGCAACAACGTGTCTTGTTGTCGGTAGACGATAAAAGTGGGCCTTGATAAAAGTAGACTTCAGTTGCTGATATTTAATCAAGGCTCCTCGAAGAAGTTGCTGTTCACTAGGAGCAAGTTGTTTAGGATTAAGTTCCAATCCTAGTTGCCCGATGCAGGCTAATTGTAATCGAGTTTCAAATGGTGTTATTCGGCCATTTTGCGCATTGGGTGATGCGGTTATATGGTTGCTGAATATCCGTGGTGGAAATAGATAACTAAATCCGTTCTCGATGGTTGCTCGGTCGACTGGATCAGTCAAATCGCTTATCCACGTCTGATTGGTGTATGGTAGCATACCAAAATCAAACCGGCCACCACCAGCTGAACAATTTTCGATAATCAGCTTGGGGCAGGCGCGCTTCAAGCGTGTGAGAATATCATAAAGTCCACAGACGTAGCGATAATACAGTTCCCCCTGTTGTGCAGCCGGTAAGCGTGTGCTGCCAACCTGTGTAAGATGGCGATTCATATCCCATTTAAAATAATCGAGTTGGTTATTTTGAACCAAGTTCGTCAGAGTAGTGACTAAGTGGTCACGGACAGCAGCCTGCGAAAGATCTAAGACTAGCTGGTGGCGAGCTGTGATGGGTGTCCGATCAACATATTGTAATACCCAGTCAGGATGTTGTTGGTAAAGCTGGCTGTTAGTGGTGATCATTTCTGGTTCCACCCAGAGACCGAATTTCATTCGATGATGATGGGCTTGTTGGGCAAGGGGTTTCAGACCATTAGGAAACTTAATGGGGTCAACATACCAGTCACCTAATTGCCCATTTTCACCGTTACGGTTGACAAACCAGCCGTCGTCTAAGACAAGCATTTGTAAGCCTAACTGGTGGGCGTGTTCGATTAAGTGTTGAACTTTAGACTCTGAAACGGCAAATGTCAGTGTTTCCCAAGTGTTAAGCACACTTGGAATGTTAGTCTGGGAGGGCATCAGCTGATGGCTAAAGTCGTGAAATACTTGTGACATGCCGTTAAAACCAGTATTTGTCCAAGTTAGCACGGCTTCAGGAGTCTGAAAACTGCTATTTGGTTTGAGCTGCCATTCGAATGTATCTGGTTCAAGACCGATTGTTAGGCGGCTATGTTGATATTGGTCAACTTCGACAGTACTGTCGAAGTTACCACTCCATGCTAGTGCACAACCAATAACAGTCCCAGCTAATTCTGTCGTGTTAGGTTCTGCTAGAGCCATGAACGGTTGGTGTTGTGGTCCACTAGTGCCGCGCAGACTGCGAACCGTTTGTAACCCTGGGTGTAAACGGTTAAACGATGGATTAGCTTCATGTGCATGGGTACCGCTTAATGTCAGCGCAGTATATTGGTCAGTTGGTAGATCTAGTTGAGCGCTGGATAGGGCTGTTACTTGCAAATTAGTAGTGCCGTGATGGCGCAGAGTTGTGCTTCGCAAGATAAGCGGCTGATTTTCAAAAATAGTGTAGTTAAGATCCATCTGTAACTTGGTCACTGAATCGGCCAAATGAATGACTAGGGTTGTTACAGGCGTGTGTTTGCTAACGGTGGGTGGCAATTGGCGCGAGTTGATTGGCTGATCATTCACAGAAAAACCGGTATATTCTAAAATTGGCAGTAATTGATTGTTAGCATCCTTAATAACGTAAGCTGGCTGGCGATAGTCACCACTGCCAATAGTGGAATATTCGAGTGGCAGTGAAGTCACGGAATATGGAAAGCGTTCTGTTGGGTCATTAGCAAAAGCATGGCTACCGGATGGCATCGGCTCAAAGTACGGTTGTTTTGAAAAGTAACGTCCAAAATATCGATGCACTGGGTAACGATGGGCTAAAATTTGAATAACATAGCTAATTTGGTCATTATGAAGATTGATTAAGCCGGTTTTGGGGTCATATTCAACAGGCATGACGTCCTCCTAATAAAGTTTAGACAGTTGTAGCAGCAACTGAGCTAGCTGCCGGTTCAGTCAGCGCAACGAGCTGTTCACCAGCTTGGACATTCGTGACTTTGAGTCGTTCAACATTAGCGTAATTGGCCGTATTTGTGACGACTAGCATGACGGTTGGATCATAGTTAGCGGCTTTTAAGGCAGCGACGTCAAACGTTCCGAGTAGATCACCTTGATGAACGGTATCGCCCTTCTGAACGTTAGTAGTGAAGTGTTCACCATTTAAATTGACCGTATCTAATCCTAAGTGAATCAGAATTTCGGCACCAGCAGTTGTTTTGATGCCATAAGCATGATGGCTATCATAAGTGACAGTGATGACCCCGTCAGCTGGTGCGACGACCTGATCAGCGCTTGGCACGATTGCGGCGCCTTTACCCATGATTTCGGCTGAGAAAACTTGGTCGTTAACTTGTTTGAGACTTTCGCTAGTCCCCGTTACTGGTGCACTGATAATCTCATCATTAACATTGATGACGGTACTCGTTGGTGCTGGTGATTTTACTTGATCACGATCGTCACCGAGTGTTCGTTTGGCATAGATAAAAGTTGGAATAAATGCGACGACAAACGAGATGACAGCACTGAGCATGAATGCTGGAATCGACTTTGAAGCAATCGAAATGAACCCGATGACTGATGCGGGACCCATCGCCACGGACAGAACGTGGAATAGTCCTAAGAAAGCTGAAGCAATTCCTGAGGCAATCGCTGCAAAGACAAATGGAAATTTCATCTTGAGGTTGACCCCGAAAATAGCAGGTTCCGTAATTCCGAGTAACGCTGAGACCCCGGCTGAAGAAGTCAGGGCTTTTTGCTTTTGGCTCTTAGTGGCAAAGAAAATAGCTAAAGTGGCGGCACCTTGCCCAATGTTGGCCATCGAGGCGACTGGGAAGATAAAAGAACCTCCCGTTTTGGCGACGTTAGCCAATAACTGGGTTTCAATAGCCGGGAAGGTTTGGTGGAGCCCAGTAATGACAATGGCCGAGTAGAGAAGGCCAAAGATGCCCATGCCAATCCAACCAGTCGTGTTATATAAGCCTACTAAACCGTTAGTTAATGCGTCGCTCACCGTTCGTAAGACAGGACCGACGATTGTGAAAGTTAGGAAGCCAGTGATGACAATTGCAAACATTGGCGTGAACGTAAAGTCAAATGCACCCTTGATATGTTTGTGGAAGAACTTCTCCAGAGTAGCCAAAATATAAGCAACGGCCAAAACAGGGAGCACTTGGCCTTGATAGCCTGCTTGTGCAACGTGTAAACCAAAGACGTTCCAGTAAACCATCTTGCCGGCGGCCATGGTCGTTGCAACGCTATAGCCGTTAACAAGTGATGGTAAGACCATGATCATGCCCATCGTAGCACCCAGATAGGGGTTGCCGCCGAAGCGCTTCGTTGCTGAAAATCCTAAGAGAATTGGCAAGAAAGTGAACGGGGCACTAGCCATCGCGTTAATCATTTCGGCGATACCTTTGAGACCGGGGGAAACTTCAACAACTGACTTCGCCATAAAAAGATGCTCGGCAGTCAAAACGTTGTTTAGTGCCATTAATAGACCCCCAGCAACTAGTGCAGGGACGATTGGAATAAAAATATCAGATAAGACTTTGAGGAAGTCCATTAAGAACGTGTTTGGATACTTTGACATTCGATTTGATTTTAGTTAAATTAGATCA
>NZ_JAKZEQ010000073.1:0-5694 GCF_022549155.1 Lactiplantibacillus sp. ME-2 | reverse complement strand
CTACGACTGCAGCGGCACTGCCGGCGACGGGGGATACACACAGCCCGTTGGCCGCAATCGGTCTAGCTATCCTCAGCGTGCTGGGACTGGCTGGACTTGCATCCCGGAAGCGGCGTGTATAGTTTATATGTAGACGATAGCGGCAACATCGGGGGGGGGGTGAAGAGGATGCAACCAGTGACCATTACTAATTTAGACCGGGTGTTGACCGCGTTGGTGCAGGCGCGCCAGCGGGGAGAACTCTCTCCTGACCAGGTGGTGCTGGATGTACGCCCGCACGAGCCCGGATCGGCGCACGTTTTCACGGTACGGGACGACGCTGGCAGGCAGCACGTACTCGTTGAACTCCGGTTTGATGAGCCCTTACCCGATAACTACGCCAGTGAAATACGCCGCCGCGGCTACCACCTCGAATTGGTGGATGGGCGGTAATCATAAAGAACTTGAAGTCGGTACACGGCGCATTGATTGCGAAGTGTGCCGGCTTTTTGCGTTTGTCTCGGCAATTGTTGGCTCTTCGTCAAGTAGAGTTGATAGATCTTTTGTGAAGCATCTAGGCCTTAATTGGTCTAGGTGCTTTTATTATGCTGCTGCCTTGCTGCTCTTAGCTCTGAACCAAACCCGTTCCAGGAATATACGATTGATGAAATTGTTCCAATTCGTATAGCCGTACGCAGTATTCTTAATCTTCTTGATGATGCCGTTAATACCCTCAAGGAAGCCATTTGAGTACTCATAGCGTAATGCATTGATGACTTGTCTCTTGTACTTCTTTAACGTTTTGATAGACTGATCCATTCGGTTTCCTAATGATCGATAGCTCTCTAGTGCGGCTGCGAGTGCTGACGCATCACGCTTTCTAACCGCTCCTATAATCTCCTGGTAGACTTCATATGCTGACCGGAACTCCGGGCTCAGGTCTAAGCTCTTGGCGACCAGATTTACAGTTGTTTCGTAATAGCCGACGCTGGTGTGATACGTGGGTTTTATTGCTTCAAGTTCGTTGAAGTCCTTAAGAAAGATTTTCCACTCGCGTTTCATGAATCGGTATTCCTTGCTACGCTTAGATAGACCCTTCATTACTTGGATACGGACCATGTTGAGGGCGGTCGACACCATCTGGACGATATGGAACCGATCCACAACTATCTTGGCGTTTGGAAACAAACGTGGAACTAGGTTGATATATCCGGCGTTCCGGTCTAACGACACTGTCTGCACTTGCTGGCGGACACTGAGTGGAAATCCTTCAAAGTACTTCGTTATTGCGTATGCCGTCCGGCTCGGTAGAATTGCGCCAATCTGGTGTCGATCGCCATCACCCCAGATGAAGATCATTTTGTTGGTAGCTTTGAACTCATCAAAAGCCAGATGCTTCGGGAGCCATAGCTTTTGATGGTAGTTATGCTTCGCCGCTTCTTCATCAATAATCCGCTGGACGGTCTTATCAGCCACGTGGAAGCGTCGCGCAATGTCGGTTAATGAACAGTTGCTGAAGGCTTCAAATAGCACCATCTGGCGGACTGGGGTGCTGATGGTGCTACGCGGTCGGACGTAATCAGTCTCACTCTGAAAGACCGACCGGCACAACTCACAACGAAATCGCTGACGGCTAAGCTTCATATAGGTGGGACGGTAGCTGTAACTGGGCATAAGTACGCAGGTACGTTCAAACCCATAACGAACTAGTTTGCTGGCAAAGCCACAGGCAGGGCAATGCTCTGGTTGGAGTTTAAGTTCGGTATAGAAGACAAGGGCTTTAGCGCCCCGAATTTCTTCAATGACAGCGTCTTTCGTAAAGATAATGTTAGGGCCCTTGATTTCTAGAACCATTCGGATAGACTTACTTGTAAGGGACATTACACAAACTCCTATTCTCTATTCTTTGGTCGGGACAGTGAACGAGCAGAAAGTGTAATGTCCTTTTTGCGCGTTCAAATATAGAAATGGTATAGAAAAAGGAGCTGGTAGGCAAGCTGCCTATCAACTCCAAATATCGTAGCGCCTTTTATTTGTGGTGCTTGTCGATATAGCTGAGGAGCGCGATTAAAAACGTGCCAAACAGCAACATCAACGAGAGTGTCTGGAAGACGCTCATTGACTGTGAAACCTTCCTGAAGATTATTCCATGTTTCCATGGGCCTCACCTCACAAGGGAAAAGACAGCCACCGCCTTTAAAAATTTAGAGTCCTAATATACTTGACTTTACGTAGAAAAAACTTACTTGCTTAATCCATTATACAGCGGAAGCTAGCGATCAACCGACTCTAACCAAAAACTAGTTTTGAGTTAATAGCCAATTGTTTGCTTGAACAATTGGCCTGTTAGTTTGCACTTCAGGTTTAATTTTATTATTGAAGAGTACTTGCCCATTGTTTTTCTTGATTTTTTCAGCAGTTATGTTTACTTGGGCACCATTATACATAGTGTACGTATCGTTGATACTGGTATACCCAGCAGAGTTACCACCAAAAGTTTTAACGTTGGGATTGGTTTCAAGTGCTAAAGCCGTTAACTCGCCTGAACTAGCAGTCCATCGATTGAGTATCACCGCAACAGGAATTCCTGTGATTTTTTTTACCTTGCCGAGGTCTATCTTAGTTCCCATGTTGTTAGTAACACTCCCTTGGAAGGTCACACTCGTAGGCTTGTTTGCCGCATTAACTACTTCAAATAATTTTCCATTAGGGACAACTGGCGAAATTCCAGCTAACATTGGGCCAATGTCACCACCTAGGTTATTCCTAAGATCAATGATAATACCCTTATATGTTTTACTAGTCAGCTTATAATAAATTGTGTTTGCGTATCTTTTCCCTTGTGATGATGATCCATTGAATTCTGGTAAGTGGACGTATAAGATATTATTTTTAACGCTGCTAGTTGGTGCTTTGTATTGTGAAACTTCTTTTTTTACTTCTGATGGAGTTATCAAAGAAGCGTGCTTACCACCCTTAATTGCCAAGGCTTGTTTTAACAGTGGATAAATTTCTTTGTAGGTATGCTTATTTGAAATGTCATTGCGAATCTCTGTCATCCTATTTTTCTGCGTTTGATTTTCTGTATAGATCCCTGTGGACGATATTTTATTAAAAGCCAGCATGGCGTCTCTTTTAGGGGTTGGTGGGACCAAGTAGAAGTTAAAGTTAGGTCCATACTGATATCCTATGTATATTCCTCCAGAAATAATCACTAGCATAGTTACTATTAGTGAGATAATTAATTTTTTGTGTTTTTTCAAAGAATTCACTCCTTAATCCTTAAAGATACTCACAATTTAATTTTAACACATTAGGGAATATGCTTAACCATCATGGGATATTTATAAATGAGTTAGCTTCAAGAAAGGTCGCTATCTTACGTAATCGCTACTCCAATGAAGCTCACCACAAAAAAATATCAGACGTGGTTTTCTGGTTGCCATTGCCAGATGGAATCAGTGTTCTTTCGTTCAATACGGAAAAACGGGCAATGTAACATGGTAATTGCGTTACATTCGCGAGATTTCTGCTATCTTAAAAGTTAAGGAGGGCTATTAAATTGCAATTTGCTAATGTATTACGGAAAAAAAGAAAAGAACTGCACTTAACCCAGCAACAATTGGCTGATAAATTACATGTGACACGTCAAACGCTATCACGCTGGGAAAATAATTTAAGTTATCCAAATTTAGACACATTAGTAAATTTAAGTGAATTTTTAGCTGTTCCTCTAGATATTTTACTTAAAGGTGATGGAAATTTGATGGTCAATAAAATTAGTCAAGATGTGCGGGATAAAAATAAATACAAACGCTACTTGCTAATTGTGTTGGGAATTATTGTGCTACTGTTTTTATGGTTAAGTATATTAGGATATGGGCGTGCCACGCAAAATGAATGGATTGATCGTTTCAATCCTTTTTTAAGAGTTCAATATGGTTATGCGGTACTCCCTAATCAGGTCCCAGAGAAGAGAAAAAAGACAACTATCATTGATAGCGATGGTAAAAATAAACATGTTGCTGCTGTTAAAACCCCGCAGCGAGTTGATGCGTTTGTAGCTGATGATCCTTTTGGTAGTGGTAGTTGGCTAAAGTTTTATACCGGACAATATAGTTCTAAACAGCACTGGGCACTTGTTGCTCATAAAGGATCCTATGTTGCAAATATTCGTCTGGTCTCTCGTGCGCAGAGCCCCCTAATGATGCGTGAACAAGCTGGTAATCATTATGTGGCTTACGATACTCATGCAGAAAGACGGATTACTAAACGATTTCCGTGGTGGCCGTTCAATTAAGAAAATTAGTATTGATTACTCACATTAAAACTGCTAAAAAAGCTGATTAAAAATAGTCGAAAGTCAGTTATAGTCATGCTATAATGTGAGTAAGAAAAAGGAAGCCCTGCTGGAACAGGACTTCCCGTGTAGAGCCGCTTAAGACGGTGGCAAAGTTTAATAATAGATTAAATAATCCGTTAGCCCTGCCAAAAGCTAAGACGGATTATTTTTTTTGCTGACTTTTGATCAGCTCAACAATTAATGCAATTAAAGCCACGATAAAGGTATCGAAAGCCAGCATTAATTGTAAAGCGTCCGCAACGGACACTTAGGCTACTCCTTTCGTTAGGATTTATGGGCTTTAAAGGTTTAACACCATAAGCACCACCTCCGATTGGAAATAGCCACCGCCTTAACTTCTCTACGAACTTTAATTATACAAGAGGAATGAAATATTGGCTACGTTACAAAAAATCATTTCAAAAGCTAAGGATAATAGCAACTTCATTTATCGAGGGTGTGCATTTGAAAAATATGATTTAGTTCCAACTCTAGCTAGAAAGTTAAAAACAGACATCAGTTTTGCCCAATACAATATTTATTCTGACGTTGTTAAAAAAGCCGCTGAGCGAGGGTATTCAGAAGTAGGTATGAATGGGCTGGCAGATGGCCTTTCTCAGCACTACGGGCTCAGCACTAGTTATCTAGACTGGAGTTATTCGGTCTATGTAGCTTTATACTTTGCATTCACCAGTTATATTAAACAGTTTGTTGATGAAAATATTTTGGACCAACATATCGATCTTTGTAAAATGCATTGTCTTAGAGACGACTTCAACAAGCACAAGTATTGCATATATAGACTTAATAAGACCTTATATGATGAGTTAAAGAATCAATATCCTAAATTACCGCTAATAGTATCTGATACAGATCATAAAAACGAAAGAATGGAATCACAGCAGGGGCTGCTATCTAGCATAGATAGCACAAAAGTAAACGATAATGCTAAAATTCAAAACTCTCAAATTAAAATATTGGCTGATTGGCTTCAATCTAATAATCCTGATGACTTTTTGAAGCAATCTGGCGATAAATACTCATGGAATAATGAAACTCTTTTAGAAAAAATAACCTTCAAACTATCGCAAAGAGATCGAAATGATTTACAAAAATATTTAAAAGAAAACGGAGCCATCAGTACCAAATTATTTCCGGATTTTGAGGGTGTAAAAAAGAACATAGAATTTTCAAAAGATTATAATATTTTGAGAGATTGGGAAATCGCCTATCAAGAAGCTCCTTTGCATTCAAATTTTACAGCCCCAGAAGATTTATCAAAAATGGTAAATGGAAATCAAAACGTTATAAATTCAAGATTAAATGGTAGATTGCAAATTTAATCCGAATTTTTGGACAAATTTGTCAGCATA
>NZ_JAKZEQ010000072.1:0-5765 GCF_022549155.1 Lactiplantibacillus sp. ME-2 | reverse complement strand
ATTCGTTTTTCCTCAGATTATACCTGAATTTTTAGTTTTCAGACAGTCCCTAGTTGATCATCATCAGTGACACTCCCTGCCACCGCCGTTTCACGATCAACTATCAACTTTAACCGGTCTGCACGGCGCGAATATAAAGTCAACTGTACGTCCGTTTTTGCTAACAATATTTTACGTACGGCACTACCAATTGATCCGGTTGCACCAATAATTAAACCTTTTTTCATTTATTTCACGTCCTCCGTATGCCAAATGAAGTTAGAATTCCGTTCTGCAATATACCACTGACCATCGACTTTTTCGTACTTATCTTGATAACGGACCCCTTCATTAGTCGTCACCGTTTGACCTTGCTCATTGGTTTTAACCAGCGTAACGTAATTATAAGCAATGCCATCCGCATGGGTTGCGTCCGTGAAACTAACGGTTTGTTGTCCACTCATATGAAAGACAGCTGAGTAATCGTCCATTGAAGAACTGAAAGCGTTCAGAATTTCCTGACGCCCATTCAGCGTAAACGTAACTTTACCATCATTAATAATATTTACTTTACCGTTTGGTAAAAAGAGTTGAACCTGCTTCTCATTTTCTTTAGTGTCTGAGTAATTTGAAAATAAATCAACAACCTGCTTTAAAGCTAACCGATCTGAAACTTCTTGAATATCCATCATATTTGGGACTTCCTTTCTTGATTACACCTTGATTATCGCGTGAATTGGCTTATATAAAAATGGTCAATGTTTTAAAAATTGAGACATATGCCACGCTTAACTCATAACCGACGCTTAAAATATTTTACCGTGGTTGCTTGGCAGGTTCTTTGCGAGTCAGATTAATTACAAACGCAATGACCACCAAAATCAAACCAATCACCATAATTAAATGCATACCATTAAATAAAATGGTGCGGAGCTGTGGTAACGAGCGTGCCGAACTTGCATCCGTTAACTTATTGATCATCTGCGTCGTAATTTTCCCACCAATCTGGCTAGCAGTACTAATGCTCAAAATCGCACCAAAAATTGAAGACATAAACGTTTGACCAAGTGTTCTGAATAACAACCCGAAAGTTGTTGAAACACTAATTAGATCTCGTCGAACGCCATCCTGTAGTGAAACTTGCATTGGTGTAAACGATAAGCCCATTCCCAAACCATTAAAGCCACCACTAACTAATAACCACCAATAAGGCGCAAATTGGGTCGCCATCACCATCGATAATGCTGATAGTAAAACACTAAGGATTCCAAACATAACGATTCGTTTATACGGCATTTTTACCATCAAATGAGCAGTATACCTTGTCCCCACCAATAATAGGATCGAACCAGCAATCTGGGTCAAACCACCTAACGTGGCACTAGTACCTAACAGTCCCTGTGACCACATTGGTGCGTAGACACTATAACCGATGAAGAAACCGTTAATCAGAAACATGATGACATTTTGCGATTGGATACGCCAATTTTTCAGTAATTCAGTGGGTACCAATGCATTTTTTTGCCGTTTTTCAACTTGGTAAAAAATAACCATTAAGATCAAACCAATTACCAGTAAAACCAACGCTTGAGTTAAATTTGAAGCGATTGCGTCACTAGCAAACAGTAAAACAATCAGGGTTACAATCAACAGTCCTGATCCTAAATAATCAAATCGTTTTTGAGTAGCTTCATGCTCACTCTCACGGTAAGAGAATTGCAATAACAGGAGTGAGATAATTCCAATGGGTAAGTTAATAAAGAATACCCAATGCCAAGACAATGTGTCTACGAGCCAGCCACCAATCAAGGGACCGACAACGGTGGATAACGTATAAAACGCCGTGACCCATCCCAAGGCTCGTGCTCGTTCAGCAGGATTTTCATATAAGTCCGCATAAATGATAAATGGGATGGAAACCATTCCACCAGCGCCAATTCCCATAAAGGCTCGGGCAATAATTAACATGACCATATTAGTAGACAAACCACCAACTACCGAACTAATGATAAATAGCACAACCGAAATTTGGAAGGTGAGCTTATTACCAATCAATTCACCCACTCGGCCCCATAAAACCGTCGTAACTGCTGTCCCTAATAAAAAGATTGAGCTGATCCAGCCAATCAGGCGAATCCCATTTAAATCACTGGTAATTGCCGGTAATGCAGTATTAACAATGGTAGCATCTAAGCCACCCATAAAATTCGCAATTAACAACGCAATCGTTGCGATTGCCATTCTTCTTTTTGTCATCATTTCTCCTTCTAATACATCGACGCGTGTGAGGCAATAATTTGCCAGCCGTGTGGTCCCTTAACTAACTCGACCTTGGATTGCAAAGGCCACGTATTCCGGAATCCATAGATGCGTGCATCCAACTCGTTACGCATGACTACTTGCGCCTGCTTCCCTTTTACAACCACTTGAAACAAAACCTCATGACTACTAAAGTAGTGCATGCGTCCAAGTCTAATCTGTTGTAGTCATTCAGCCTTGCTTTGAACAGTTCCTGTGATGTGCACTAACTTAGCATTTGGTGCGATTACCTGATCAAGCAATTCAAGATTTTTTTCTAACATTCCCTGAACTTGTTGGTGAACAACACGAGCAACTGCCCGTTCTTCATTAATTTTAACTGTCATTTAATAGCCTCCGTTATTTCGTTGCTGATGGATTCATTATGCGATGGATTCCGTCACTAAAAAATGGGCAGTATTTTTAAAAGCGGGACTTATGCCACACTTTTTCTGAATTTGGCGCATAAAATATATCAATTTGATTATTTTTTCGTCCATTAAAACGTGAATCAAGTAATAAACATCCTTAGAGTACACATTAATCGCTAGTAGGCTTCCAAAATCGTCAAAATTCTTTCAATATACAAAATAAGGGCCGAGACTGTATTTTTAACAATCTCGACCCTTATACTCATACTCAAACTGAAAATTGACTCACTGCTCTAATTTTAAATACTGTTCTACACCGCCTTGCATTAATTCGGTAGCAGCGCTAATAACTGCTTCAAGGGGTTCTTTCTTACCAGTTGCAACCCAAGTTGTATAAACCTTCAGTCCCGTCTGCTCCACAAAATCTAGTAAAATTCTTTGTTTCCAATCCGCAAGCTGATTAAACTCCTGGGACTGGCCCCAAGTTTTAGTCATGACTTCGTTGATCATTTGTTGCCGAATGCCAACGTAAGACCCCACTGAGCACGTCGTAATTCGATCATATGCCTCACCCTGAGTAGCGGAATAGGTGAAAAAAGCTTCCACACTTTTTGCTAGATCTCGTGGATATTGTAAATTACCAATCTCTTTTAGATAGGCTTGAGAGTATCGCGTCTGTAATTCAATCAGTAAATCATCTAAAGTCGGATAATACCGATAAAATGTTTTTTTGTTGATCTGGGCCATCTTAGCCAATTCGGTCACTGTAATTTTTGAATATTCTTTTTCGCAAATTAACCGTTTAAAAGCATCGTAAATACTATTGATTGTTCGCTGAACACGTAAATCTTGATATTGACTCACTTGCATGCCATCAACCTCCAAGTTAACCTGATAAGTCAATTATACTCACAAATAAGATCAAGTGTGCTAGTTTCTTATCTGGTATTTCAAGAGCCTTTATTAAGAAATTTTAGTTTTCCGCAGATATTGAGCTTAAATTCTTGTTAAAAATCTCGATTCAATTAGTCGGCTGAATACCGCTCTAACTTCGTTTTTTCAGTAACCTTATATAAAAAACACAACTGAAGTGAACCCCATAAATTGGAGTGAATTTCTAAGCTGCTAATTGTGAACCGTGCCAACTTTAAGAATGTGAAAGATACTTTCAGCTACCGCATTATCTAGGCATGTGGCCTTGCAGCTCATGCTTTGGAAAACGCGAGCTTGTCGCAAAATATTCACGTACCGACAGTTCTGATACTGAAACCCCTGATCCTAATGAATTGCATACGGTATGGTAAGCCCGAACGTCGTGCCACTAATCGTTCAAGGGGGCGTGTGATGAAGGCTACCGTTGGTCTACGACCAATGGCCCATTCAAGAATTTCTCCGTTATAAAGGTCAATATAAGCTGTAAAGTATGCACGTTCGTTGATTGTTTGATTCCCCTAACGGAATTCCGTTACATCAGTAACGATTTTTTGAAATGGACAATCCGTTTTAAAACGACGGTTTAAACGGTTATGGTCAACTGTACCAACAGTTCCTTTATAAGAGTTATATTTCTTCGTTCGACGATTGAATGCCTGACAAAGGAGATTATTTTCACGCATAATACAAAGTACTGCCTTGTGATTAACGTTGATGATCCTGATTGATATTTACGGTGAAGTGCATCGTGGTAACTACTATTCGGCATGTATACTGCTTTTAAAACCACAACTAATTTAACATTGAATTCACGCCTTAGCTCAGTGATTAGCTGGCTTTTTCTTGGTTTGAGATTTTTTCTGTGCCAAGGCTTCGAGTTTTTCCAAGTATGCTAACCGGATTCGTAAAAGCTCGTTTTCTTCCTGAAGTTGTTTCAATGTCTTAGATTGTTTAGATTTATCTGTCATTTTTAAAGACCATCCTTTGGATGGCTTAAGACGTCCCTCAATCAGTCTTCGTTCCCAGTCCCAAGCCATCATCGGTTGCTTCAATCTGAAATGGGTTACCGTTACTGGATATGAGGCATGATGTTCTTGTCGCCATTTGATAACCTTGATTTTAAAGGAATAGTCATAAAATGTCTTCCTACGACAATTCTCTAATCCTTGAATGCCAAAAATTTCAAATTGAGTGAGCCACTGATAAATCGTCGCACTTCCTTTGATATCATATTTTTTCATAAGTAACAGGGACGAATTTCCCTGGAGATATTTACTTAAAACTTGTTGCTTTATTTTAGCTGAAAACATAGTACCCCCTCCCTGAGTCTGGATTTAATCCAACTCAGGGGGCCTACCTTATATAATAGAAATTATGATACAAATCATCCAGAAGTACTGATAAATAGTAAGCGTAGAAGAATATTAAAAAAAGGCGACTTAACTTTAAAAAATTTATTTTGCTGTTTGAAATCTTTAACAACTAACTGTCACTGTGAAGATTCGTTAACCATCTCTTTAAACATTAATGATTGGACTAATATCTCCATCAGCATTAGTGTATGGTAAAACATTTTGGAGGCAATAAAAATGAAATTTAAATTTCAAAAAAATTTTTATCGTAGCTTTAGATTCTGGATTTCTTTACTTCTCTTTATTCCTGTCCTGATGCATTACAGTCATGGATTTGAATCCACTGCCGATATATTTTGGGCCATCTTTATTCTTGGTACCTGCCTTTACGGCATGTTATCAGAACTATTCTTACAGAAAAAGAATAGCTGACATTAGGTACAATCAGATAGTTGAGTTAAAAAAATCCAAAGATGAAAATCTCTGGCTGGCACTAAAGTGAACCCCGCACCAAGCTTCATATTTCAAGCTTATCTAACCTTATCTCAGCTTATCTTTTTCGCTTGTTTTGTCCAGCTCAGTAATTCTGTTAATTACACTGTGCAACCCGCACCAAGCTCATATTTCAAGCTTGTCTGAACTTATCTTTTTTACTTATTTTATGGTTAAATACAGCTTCATAAAACATAGCTATACGATAACGTAGTGCACATCCATTTCAACCTAATTATTATACGTAAGTATACCAGTTTTTAAATTAACATTCATAAAACTCGATGGCGAATTGTCAAACTAAGTGCAACGGTTTGTCAAAAAATACTTCATATGGGGT
>NZ_JAKZEQ010000071.1:0-5810 GCF_022549155.1 Lactiplantibacillus sp. ME-2 | reverse complement strand
ACAATGCTCAGTAGCCAAATTATTCTTAGCTGGAAGTGGGTTGCTTCCGGCTTAGGACGCGCACCGGCTGACGAACAACAATCTAAACTTGGCACGTTTTAATCACAGTTGATGCTAAATACTAGCACAACGCGTAAAGAAAAGTGGGTGAAATGATGCATTATGGGGTTTTAGCGTTAACGTTTTTGAGTGTCAATTTGGATTTTTTCTTGATGTTAGTTTTTTTATTGAAGAAGTATCGGTTGTGGCAGGTCTTGTTGGGCTATTTGTTGGGCAATCTTATTCTACTAACGGCAAGCTTCTTTGTGGGTAAAGCACTGACCTTATTTTTGCCAGAATGGTTATTAGGATTCTTGGGTGTGCTGCCGATTTGGCTTGCGTTTCACGACGATGATGATGATACCGCCGATCGGGCTGGTGGGTCGCCGGTGATTAACGTACTAGTTACTTATTTGGCCGTATGTGCTGGTTGTAATTTATCGATCTTTTTACCTGTGCTCGTTGGGGAAAGCATGGTACACTTTGTGATGACTTTAGGATTTATTGGTATATTGACGATGCTTGTCGTGCTTATCATTAACCAGGTGGCGGAAATCAAGGCTGTTCAAAAGCAAATAGCGGCTCATGGTGAACGGTTGATGAAAATTTGTTACGTGGTGATTGGCTTATATGTTTTCTGGGATAGTGGGCTAATTAGCCATTTAATCGCATTCCTATGATTGGTGAGAACGGAGGAATTGGCATGGAGGTCAGCGGGCCACTATTAACTGAGGCGGCTAAAATATACAAAGTATTGAGTAATGTTAATCGGATTAAAATCCTAATTTTTTTAGAACACCATGAAGCGGACGTCACGCAAATCGTTGAACATGTTCATTTGGCGCAGCCATTAGTCTCGCATCAGTTAGCAATTTTGTTTCAGTATCAGTTGGTATCTAAAACGAAGCGGGGGAAGCATGTCTACTATTGTCTAGACGATCCCCATATTTTGGAAATGGTTGATGCCATGATTGGACATGTGGCTCATGAAATTAAACATGAACCGCATCATGATTAATGACGGGAGGAAGTTGTGAAGGTTAAGATAACGAAACGACAGCTTATCAGTGGGGCAGTACTGCTAGCATTACTATTAATTGGACTGTTGATCTATCGCTATCATGGTACTTGGGAGATCATTCAGCATCGGGTATTTGATCAATCAGCACTGGTGGCCCAAGTTCGACGGCACCGCGCGATTGATATTTTATTAGTAGTTCCCTTATTGATTTGCTTTTCAATTATTCCAGGTGCCCCCGTGGCGACGATCAGTGTCGTTGCTGGCATCTGTTTCGGCAAAGGGCTTGGGGCAGTGTTAAATATTATTGGCATTACGCTGGGCAACTTGATTGCACAACGCTTTTTCGGACGGGTAACGGCTCGACGTGATCAACAGCCGTCAAAACTCGTGACGGCCATTGGTAAGATGCGGCACCCCTTATTAGGAATCGTGATTGGGTATACGATACCGTTTATTCCAACGTCATTAGTTAGTTTAGCGGCCATTGAAACGGCGGTGACACCCCGGCAGCTAGCCGCAGCAACGCTACTGGGCAGCATGCCCACGGCGATTATCTATGCTTGGGGTGGCGATGAACTGATTAAAGCGCACTTCAAGAATGCGTTGATGTTGGTTGGACTCTTGGTGCTCTTATTGGGATTGTTGTGGTTGATCCACCATGATCGTCAACGAGCAGTTGATTTGGATCATTAATAATTGAAATTATAAGCGGCGGGCCCGCCTTCTTAATCATTGACTAAGAGGGTGTTCCCGCCGCTTTGCCCGTAGCCGTTATGATGCAACTGGCTGGGTATGCTTGAATTGATTGATTTGAGTTGTGGTCAGTGTAACTGTCTTATATGGTAAGAAATGTTCAGACAGTTCTGAGCCTGGATCGGCCTGAAAGATCTCGACCGTGTCGTCAGCTAAGTCTAGCTGATAGACACGCCGCGCATGCGGGCTGTCAACATAAATAGCGGTAGCGGTGAAGGGCCGCCAGGTAAAATTAGTCGCCGGTAATAAGTGCCATTGTTCTAATGCGTCGTAGGTTTCGTTTGGTGTCATAATTGAATCCCCCTTCAGTGACTATTATAGTATGTTTAGGTTAATAGTCAAATAATGTTTTGTTAACCTAAAACCCCCGTTTTCACATTGAAAACGGGGGTTTTGAGGTTATTTTAATTGATTTAACGAATAACTAAAACTGAAATCGGTGCGTATTTTGCCATATAAGCAGCTTGGCTACCAAAGTGTTTGGCAATCCCCTTTTTGGCTAGGGAGCCAATAATGAGTAAGTCCGGTTGAACGTGGGGGATGACTTCCTTAACGATGGTCTCACCAGGTTCACCTTCCGCAATCATTGCGTGGACTTTGGTGACGCCAGCAGCTTGGGCTTGCTTTTGATATTTCAATATATGCTGTTCAAGTTCTTGGCGTTCCCCATGAATGTAGTCTTTACTGAGCGCTTGATAGACGTTCATTTCATCATTTTCAAGAATCGAGATAATGACCAGTTCGGCACCATCTTGCTTCGCTTGATGGATTGCATAGTCAAAAGCAAGTAAAGCATCGGCAGAATCATCAACACCAACGAGAATCCGGTTAAATTTAGTCGCCATTATTTGTTGGCCTCCTTTGCTGCTGCAGCAAGTTGCTGTTCAACGTAACGTTTGTTACCGCGTTGTAGGTCGAAGACGGTCCAGACAAGTAGGGCTAAGATAGCGGCAATCAAAAGGTAGGCTAGAATTTTAGAAAAAGTCTGTTCGCCAGCTGAAGGATTATCGCCAAAGAAGCCTAAGATTGAATCTGGTAGACCGAGTAAGTTTAAGAAAGTCAAACCGATGACGGATAACCAACCTAAACCTTTGATCCAAAGTGAGTTTTTGAATCGTTTGCCCATTTCTGCCGCGCTGTCAGTCATCATTAATAGTGGCAACATGGAGAATGGAAGGGCGAAAGCCAGAAAGACTTGTGAGTTATTCATCAGATTATTCAATGCAGTATGCTCGTCGATTGCACTCTTACCACTAGTTAATAGCACGCAAATGAGGACGGGAATAACGGAGATCAACCGGGTCACTAACCGCCGTAACCAGAGTGGCATCCGCATGTGGACGAACCCTTCCATGATGACTTGCCCAGTTAACGTACCGGTAATTGTGGAGTTTTGCCCAGAAGCCAGTAACGCGATGGCGAAGAGGGCTGAGAGCGCCCCAGATTTAGCAACACTGATTAAAATACCATTGCTTAACATTGATGTATTGGATAATGCTTCATAAAGACCGAAGAATGAAGGATCTTTAACAGCGCCACTCTTAAAGACGGCAACGCCCATAATCAATAATAGTGAATTAACCACGAAAGCGAATGAAAGTTGGATATTGGAATCCCAAGCAGCGAATTTAACGGTCCGCGCGACATCTTCCTCATCGTTGTGGTCAATCTTCCGCGTTTGTGAGATGGCTGAATGTAAGTACAAATTGTGTGGCATGACGGTGGCACCGATAATCCCTAAAGCACCAGAAAGTGGCGTCATACCGTTTACTGAACGACTTGTCGAGAAAGTGTCAGCGGTTGGGACTAGGCCCTTGATCACACCGCCCCAATCAGGGTTGGACAGTGCGACTTGATAAACGAATACGAATAAGATAACTAAAATCAAACAAACCACGATGGCTTCGATTTTCCGAAAACCGATTTTGGTCAATAATAGCAAAACTAAAACGTCAAGCACGGTAATAAACACCGCAATGACTAACGGAATGTTGAACAATAAATAGAGGGCAATCGCAGCACCGATAACTTCGGCAATGTCGGTCGCCATGATGGCTAATTCGGTTAAAATCCACAAGACGATTCCGAGTGATTTACTCGTCCGCGCCCGAATCGCTTGGGCCAGATCCATCTGACTCACGATACCAAGTTTAGCCGCCATGTATTGTAGTAGCATCGCAATCAAACTTGATATCAAGATGACAGACATTAGCATGTATTGGTAGTTTTGACCACCGGTGATGGAAGTTGACCAGTTACCGGGATCCATGTAACCTACCGCAACTAAGGCACCAGGACCTGAATACGCAAAGAGGGTTTTCCAGAAGTTCAGATTCTTGGGAACCTCGATGGTACCGTTAATTTCCTCTAGTGAGGGGCCGTTAGCATATTCAATCAATTTATGCTTCCGGTTTGGGGTGTTCGTCTTTTCGCTCAATTAAAAGACCACCTTTCTATATCTCTAAATCTTTGAGCCGTTGTCATTGTACAATAAATAAAAGTAAATGGAAATACTTTTTTAGGTATGCCTACAAAATAATTAAAACAGTTTGATATAAAACATTCTAATTGATAATAATATTTTTAACTTACTAAGCAGTCAACCAAGCAGACTAAAACGCTATGACGGAAATCATTGTCGTAGCGTTTTGGTTCGCGATTCTCAAAAAATACAACACGCGCAAATCGCCGGCTTCATCGACTTGCTTAGAAACTTATCTTGCCGAACAATCACCCGTCGCGTACGATGTGCTTGGAGGTGTGAAAATGAATTTTTCAGATAATTTAAAAATTATTCGGCAACAAAAGAAGATGACTCAAACTGACATCGCGACGCAATTGCACGTTTCACGACAGACGATTTCAAGCTGGGAGAATGGTCGAAGCTATCCAGATATTGGCATGTTGGTGCAAATTAGTACGGCGTATGATTTTTCAGTCGAGCAACTATTGAAGGGAGATTTAGGGATGTTAAAACACTACGAGGCTCAGTCGGCAAATAATCGGCGGCAGCAGCGCTTGGTGGCAATCAGTTATGACTTAGTCGTTGGCCTACTATTTTTAAGCTATTTGCACTATTTTTTGCATTGGAACGACGGCATCGTGACGATGGTCATTAATGGTGGATTGATTGTGATGACCACGACGTTGATTATGAATTATAATTATTTTGATGATTGGGCAACCACTAAACGCCAGGCGTGGCAATTAGTGGGGGTTATTACGATGTTGGCGGTTTTAAATATCGCGTTGGTGTGGCCACAACTAGCTAGTCAGATCCCATCAACCCAGTTCTTAAATCAACATGCTGGTGCATATTTAGCGGGGAATGTGAGCGGAAAATTAGTTGGTGACTTCTTGCATCTCTTTATTTGGACAGCGGCGGCCGTGATGGCGATTGAAATTCCGCTCAATCGGGCGAGAAAGACTTCAGATTAGGTGTTCAGGTTGTGGATGGTGTTATTAAGTGCTGCGACCACTATTTAGTAGCGATCGAGTCACGCTCAACGGTCATTTTGGCACCTATGATAATGATGAGTTATCGGCTACGGCAAGCCGTTTTTAATTCATGATTGTCGCAGATTTTGGTTATTCGTTGATGTGCAACGGCCCCATGATGATGCCAACTAGCTGCAGAATTAGCTGATGCGGACAGTTAAAGCTGGTTGGCGTTTTGTGTATGTGAATTATTGGGGTAAAACTGAATAGTTGCCATCGCCAATAGTTAACTGCTGTGCTAAGATTAAGTTGTGTTATTTTTACTCATAAAAATGAAGATACAACTTAAACAGAATTCTTTCACAATAATCATGTTTAAGTGAAGAAAGTCAGGTGTAGTAACCATGAGTAAGCCAGATTCGATTAAAGTTGATCAAAATGAGGAAACGGTTACTGAAATTTTAGAGCCAGCAGCAGAATTAGATAAAAAAATTATTTCACCCGGGCAAATTCTATAATTAATCCGAACAGAAATTAAAAAGCCCAAAGCAATCACTTA
>NZ_JAKZEQ010000070.1:0-5853 GCF_022549155.1 Lactiplantibacillus sp. ME-2 | reverse complement strand
TCGTAATATGCGGTTCTGGTTGAACTGCACCTAAAATAACGAAGGTGAACAGCAAAGCTTCTTTCTGATCCGGACTAACAAACATCCACTAGATTAAGGGCATTGTTAATCACATTGCGTAATAATTTTAACGGTGATTTCTTGATTGTTTCCTCGATTAACTAGTCGGCTTTGTGTTTCTAGGGCGTTGGCTTTTCACAACCGGGGTCTTAAAAAGATCATTCAAGGCTTCAGACATTGTTGGATGAGTATAGATCATGTCGCGTAATCTTTCGTAAGGTAATTTGGCCTTCATTGCCAATGCAATTAGATTGATGGTTTCATGAGCCTCAGCGGCATACAATGTTGCCCCTAAAATAAGGTGTGTTTTTTGATCAACGATTACCTTATAAAGCCCGCGTTGATCCTCCAAGACACGGGCCTTTGGAATCGCCTTGACTGATAGCTTGAAGGTTTGTAAATCATAGCCTGCACTCTTAGCTTGACGTTCATTTAAGCCGACGCTAGCCAGTGGTGGATTTAGGAACGAAGCAGTCGGTATCACCATTCGATCGGCCGTTGAGCGATCCCCCTTATCAAACAATTGATCTACAATAATACGAAAATCATCCAATGAGACATAAGTGAACATAGGACCGCCATTAACGTCGCCCAAAGCCCAAACGTTTTGTACTGTGGTCCTTAAATGATCATCGACCTGAATAGCACCACGACTGGTTAAAGCAATATCGGTATTTTCTAGCCCTAAACTATTTATATTAGGCCGTCGACCGACTGCAACCAATACCGCATCAAATTTCGCAGTGTTAGTTTGATCACCTTGTTGATAATATAATGTAACCTTCTCACCATTATCTTTTACTTGAGTTAGTTGAGTCGCCGGTTTAATCTCGATCCCTGCGTCAGTCAGATCTGCTACGACCTCGGTCGCAATATCAGGATCTTCGCGCTCTAACAAT
The DNA here is from genome assembly GCF_022549155.1 of Lactiplantibacillus sp. ME-2. Taxonomy (NCBI): domain Bacteria; kingdom Bacillati; phylum Bacillota; class Bacilli; order Lactobacillales; family Lactobacillaceae; genus Lactiplantibacillus; species Lactiplantibacillus sp. ME-2. The sequence continues at coordinate 4,894 of NZ_JAKZEQ010000070.1, read as the reverse complement.
CTGGTATGTTGGTCGAAAATCGTTACATGCGTACCAAAGGAATTAAACATTCCAGCAAATTCAAGGCCAATATAACCGCCACCAATAATTGCTAGTCGTTTCGGTTGTTTCTCCAATTCCATAGCTTCTTTAGACGTAAAAATCCGTTGACTAAATTCTAACCCTGGGATTGATGGCCAATTTGGAACTGCTCCAGTATTAATAAAGATACGTTCACCTCTCACCTTCTTAGTCGTTCCATCACTCATTACGACTGCCAAAACATAATTGTCGATAAAACGGGCTGACCCATCCCAAACCGTTGCTAGTGGCTCATCAGCCACCATGTGATAGTTTTTGTTTCGCAACTGTCTAGTCATCTCACCACGCTTATTAACTGCTGTAGTGAAGTCCACGCCACGTTGGCCATTAAGAATTAAATTTTTAGATGGTAGGCAGCCAACATTGATGCAAGTTCCTCCGTACATTTGTTTAGACCGTTCAATCAGAAGCACGGTCTCATCATGCTGCGCCAAGTACTTAGCTAATGTCTTACCCGCCTTACCAAATCCAATAATAATATTTTTAAATTTATCCATTGTTTTACCCGCCTTTTACTAGTCATCTGTTATTGTACTTATTATAAGTAAGCAAAGCGTTAAAAGCAGTTTATATGCTCAACTACCTATTTATCTGACTTGACTTTATAGTCATCATTTCACCATCTTATTTGTCTTTTACCACACTTTTCCCTCTAGTAGCTGATTTTATGACCTTCTTTACTTTTATAATCGTACTGTCTGGTAGGGTTTGCGCCCGCTCTTGGACCGCCCTACTGGACGCTTGTTATTCCCCATTGCAGCAGTATTATTAGCCTTGCTTGCTGACCTTGCTAGTGTTGTAGCTTTCCTTTGCTGTCAAGAGCAGTTTTATTGCTCTTGGTTGATTTTTAATTTCCCTGTATAATGGATTGAGCAAAAAGTTTTCTACGTAAAGTCAAGTATATTAGGACTCTAAAGTTTTTAAGGGCGGTGGCTGTCTTTTCCCTTGTGAGGTGAGGCCCATGGGAACATGGAATAATCTTCAGGAAGGTTGCACAGTCAATGAGCGTCTTCCAGACACTCTCGTTGATGTTGCTGTTTGGCACGTTTTTAATCGCGCTACTCAGCTATATCGACAAGCACCACAAATAAAAAAGCCGCACCGATCATAACTTTGGCGAGTTACGGGACGACATTATCGTTTAGTTAACTAATGCCACCGCCTTTGAAGCGGCTTGCGCGGGAAGTCCTGTTTTCGGCGGGACTTCTTTTTTCTGTTTATATTATAGCATGACCTTTAAAAACTGGCTAACGCTTTAAACTTTGATCAAATTCGGATTTGGGTTGTTTGATTGATGAATTTTCTTCAGTAAATGCTTGCAGCTGTTTTTGTGTTCGATTACTGATTTCATGGTGTATATCATTTAGTTTATTTTTTAGTTCTGATTTTTGTTGTGGGTTCCTTGCTTGCTGAACTTGTTGTTGCAAGCTTTGATATGACTGATTAAGCGCTCGGGCTGATAGCTTTTTTATTTTACATTTAAATTACAAGTGCATGCCCCCATCTTCATGCCGGTTTCTAGTTTGGTGTTGCCGCTGCTTTTTCGTCATTGCCCACTCGGTCTCCTTTAGTCCACGTAATTGCTGTTTTCTTAGATAGTCTGTATTTTTCGCATATAAAGTGGTCATTAAGGCTTCGTCCAAAATATTCATCAGGTAATTTTTCGGGCTAGTTGGGTGGTAATTAATGGCCTGATAGTCCTTAACTTGAGCTTGCTTATATTGATCAAACCGCATTGCCTGTTGTTTCAAACGGGTTTGTACCATTTCAATTTGTTTTTGATCAAGCTTAGGATCTTGGCCACATTCACCGAGAAACAGTTGCCGGGTGCCATCATGTTTTAAGACCCGTTGCAGTCGATGATCCTGAATATCTTTTAATTCAATTTTACCTAACAGGTAATTCAACCCGGCTTGGTGTTGCTGACTAGTAAAGACTACCGGTGGCTGCTGTTGTAATTGACTAAGCTGGTTTGCATCTAATGGCTTTAATTCTGGGTCATAGTAAACCACAGCCGTATAAATTTGCTCCTTATCAATCGTCTCTAGCTTATCCAGGTCACTGTCCGGAAAAGCAGTCGTTAGAATGCTGTCGTATTGGGTTTGCACCACGGCTTTAACTTCCCGCATGACCCGTAAATCTTTCACCGCTTTAGAAATGAATTCGAGTTCGTTAGGTTGATAAGCGGCTAGCATGCCCCAATCAGTATGCTTCAAATCGTCTAACTGGTGACCATGTTTGGCTAGCACCGTGGTTAATTGCTTCTCAATTGTTTGGGCTTGCTGATTAACTAACTGCCAACTGGTATATGGCCGCTTGGTAAACGTCAATAATTGCTGGGTTAATAAGTCGTTTCGAATATCCGCTAACCGTTCTGCCAATTCGCTACCTTTGAAAATCGTTTGTTCACTATTAGTTTCTTTAATCAGTTCCCGACGTTCAGCCGCGGTTGTCCGTTCAAAATCAAGTTCCGGATAAAGCTTTTTCGTTGCTCGTTCCACCACTTTATTTAACAACTGGTTAGCTTGTGCTAGCGATGTCGTTTGCTGGTCAATAGTCAGCAGTTGCTTGGTTACATCTTCACCAATGGCATGTTTGATTAATAAGCTGTTTTTCCAATTAAACAGCATGCGCTGTTTATCATCTAAATGTTCTAAATCGACATAGGCTTTCAATTGCTGACTTAGATGACTAATTGTGTGTTTTTCAGAGAACGATAGCTCGTCAGTTAACGCGTCAAAATGTTCATGATTTCTTATCTTTTCGTCAAGATTATGATATTTAGCTTGAGCGTTTCTTTGCGCTCTAACTTGTTGATTAAATGCTTTTCGATTTTCTCTTTGGCTGTTAATGCCTTCGTGTTGGGTAGGTGTCTCTTGAATCCCTTGATCGACAAATGATTTTTCACTAATCCGATCCGGAATATTTTTTTGTGCTAAGAACTGATTAACACTCAACGCCCAATTATGCCGCCACTCATTAATTTTTTCCTTTTTATCCCAATCAACCAACCAAATTTTTCTTTGTTTTGGAAACCCGCTTTTGGTTAAAAGTTGCTTGCCATTTTCATCTTTAATGTACTGCGTCTTTGCTTTTAATCCCCAACTACCATCGGGGTTAAATGGGCGATTGGTTAACATCACATGTGCATGCGGATTGTCTGGGTGATCGCGATGAATTGCTACGTCAGCTACCATACCTTGATTGGCAAAATTTTCTTGCACATATTTTGTCAGTAATTCTTTCTGTTCGGATTCACTTAATTCTACCGGTAAAGCCACGTTAAATTCTTTGGCATACCGTGAGTTTGATTTACGATTGTTCTTTTCAACTTCATTCCATAATTTTTCTAGATCACTGGCCCATGCTGGTGCATTTTTGGGGGTTAAAATAAAGCTTTCTGGCATAACCGAGCGGGCATAGAAATATCGGCGACCTTCTTTATCATCAAATAATTTTTCACCACTTCGATAAGCGGCACTGGCAATGGCACTGCGTCCTTTACCAGCACTAATATTACTAAAGCTCATGTGAAAAATTGCCATGTCAGTCACTACCTTTCTTGGGTCTTATGGGGTTGATTTTTTTGTCGCCGTCGGCGACTTATAATACAGTTTTTAATGGGTTAGCACAACATAGAATTTATTCTATGTGTAAGTGCGCATTGACCTCGTTTCACTCGTCCTGCTGATTCCCCTAAATTTACTTATAGTGTATGCCTTCCGCTTCGCTATTTCAACTTTTATCCTTTGACTTAACATTCTTTGTATGATATAGTGTCGGTGATTATTTTTAATATGATTGGAGGGATTATTATGTCTCAAAGTAACTTAGAAAAACAAGAAGCTAAATTAAAACAGCTTAATCAAAAGATTAAAACTGAAAAAAATAAGATTGAACAAAACCTCGGTAAGCAAATCATTAGATCAGCCAATTTGGATTATGGGACACTTACCACTCCACAGATTAAAATGATTGCTAAAAAAGTTGCCGCCTTTTTAAATCAATCTCAAAATAACCAATAATAGTTAGGTGGTAATGACTATACCTAATCAATATGAAAAATTAGTTGAGCAGCAAGCGCGTTTAAAACAAAAAATTGAGCGGGAAGATTTTAAATTACGGCAATCTAAATACTATGAAAGCCGCAAAGCCCGTTCTCGTCGATTAATTCAAAAAGATGCTTTGCTAGAAAAATACTTTCAAGCTGATACCCTTTCGATCGAACAAACCGAAGAACTTTTAAAAACATTTGCCGATTACGTTAATGCCCATAAACCGAATAAAATCAAAACGATCAGCCTAATAAATAGGCCGATCGTTTTGATTTTCTGAATCATTTTTCGGTTCATTTTTAGTTTGATAAAGCATCTCAAATTCAATCAAAATAGATTACATTTTTCGGGTAACTAAAATGAAGCGATCCTCTTTAGTAGTGACTGAACCGTCATTTTGAATTAATTGATCTAGTTGAGTAAGCTGTGATAAGCAGTGATCAACACTGAAATCGGGAAACTCCCAAGGAATAATTGAAGCGTAGTAAATAATGGCCCCAATATCAAAAAAAGTCATACTGGGTTGAGCTTCTTTAGCTAACAAAATTTCAAAGCCTAAATTTTGAAAATCTACGACTGTTTTCAACAAGGTATTATCTGGATATGCCGGAATATAAGCAGGATCGAAAAAGCGTGACAATGAATAATTGTTCAAAGCCCCAACCTGTTGACTGATAAAATAACCGCCAGCTTTTAACTTATCTGGTAGATTGTAAAATTAATCCGAACGCTGTTCGGACAAAAAAGATCAGCTTCCT